>JANMNK010000539.1:0-4174 GCA_031373875.1 Pirellulaceae bacterium
ATACAATGAAACTTCTATATAGTGCCTGTCCTACATTTAATGTCCTACATTTAAAGTAGGAACAGCACAAACAATTGACGCCCTTGCCCAAGAGGATGCTTCTATGTTTCGTCGAGTGTTATCATCGGCTCGCTTGTCAAAGACTCGGCGACGAAACAATCATGATCGACTGAGTCGAAAGCGTCGACCTCGACTTATGCATGAACATCTTGAAGATCGCCGACTGATGAATGTGGACTGGCGCAATCCCGTTAATAGTGTAGACATAAACGGTGATGGTCGAGTCGCTCCAATAGATGCTCTACTCATCATCAATGAGCTGAACGCGAACGGCATACACGACTTACCCAGTACTTATGATCTTTCGAAGGTGCATTTCGATGCTGACGGAAATCAAGCAGTACAGCCGCGCGATGCGCTATTGGTTATTAACGCTCTCAATCGACGCGAAATGCCGCCGTTTTCACTGCAAGAGAGTTCAGCATTCACAAATAAATACGATGTCACGATAACCGTAGGCCAAAACTCGGGGATGCGAAAATACCGAGTTCAGTTGGAGGCAAACTTTGACGAGTCGGACTTGCTCAGTCATTCGCAAGACGTGCTGGCGGTCTACGTTCTCGATCCGAATGCCATGAGCGATACTCTGGTTGACCGTGGAGTGAAAGGATCCTCCCTTTTTTCACTGTCCGAGACAAAATCTGAGTATGTTCCCGGCCTCGTCCATTGGGATGGTTTTGTTGCCGAATTCGACCTTAGTCAGATTATCGATCACGATACGGCAATACTTCGTTTTCAACTTATCAATAACGATAGCGACTCGAATTCCCGAGTCGCGATTTCGCCGCTGACCAACCTGGTCGAGGTCGAAGGAATTGCTGGCCGAGGCTTTCCAAGTACCAAATCGATTGTCAATCCCGGGCCTTCGATTGGTCTTGACAGTCTAACGGCGCAAGCCAACGCACGCATCGAATTGGAAAATGTTCGCTTTGACGAAATCAGTCGCAGATATAAAGCAGAATTGAATGTCTTCAATCAAGGTAACTCCTTAGGGAAAAATGTTGTGGCACTGTTTGATTCGCTACCAAACGGTGTGTCACTTCTTAATCCGTCTGGAATCAACGGTGCCGGAAAGCCGTTTATCAATTTTGCGCCCGCCATCGGTCGCGGAGGATTGGCCAAGAATTCTCGCTCCGATTCCATCGAAATTGAGATGGATGTCATTACAAAACAATCGTTTAGTCTCAAGCCAACGATCATGGCTGGCATGAATCACGCACCGATCCTGAATTCCATTGGCACACGAAACACGACACCGGGAGCAGTACTTCGAGTGCCGATCATTGCGACAGACTCGGACAACGACTCGATCGAATTCACGCTGGATCCCGTGTCGTTTCCGAATGGCTCCGGAGCATTTAACAAATTGCCGACTGGTTCACTGCAAGCCGATGGAACCTTGGTTTTTCGTCCAACCAAAGCGGAACTTGGAACCTACATATTTGATGTAATCGCCAGCGACGGTTCGTTGGAAGCGAGACGAACTGTAACAGTGAATGTAGCGGCTGATCCGATAACGACTACACGCGTCTCCGGCAAGATTTTGAAAGTGAACCGGCAACCCATTGTCGGCATGACGGTTGCAATTGGAGCAGTTCAAGGACTAACCCGAGCCGATGGCTCATTCACACTGGACCTCGGCGGTGGTACCGTTCCAAGCGACACCATCAAAGTTCGCGGCGAGCTGTTTGCCGGAGCAGTTAAATATCCATTCATTGCAGAGAAATTGCCGTTTTTATTAGGGCATGATCTGTTCGCGGGAGTGAATAATATCATCGACCGCCCAATCTATCTGCCGGTACTCGACGTTGCCAATGGCAAGACGATTGACCCCACGAAAGATACAACTGTGACGACCGCGGCGATAGCCGGCGTGTCTGTGTTTGTTAAAGCTGGTGTGCTCATGAACCAGCAGGGGACGCCTTTTACCGGAAAGCTCTCCATTACCGAGGTACCGGTCGATCTGACGCCAGCGGCGCTGCCTCCTAGCTTGTTTCCAGATCTTGTGGTCACAATTCAGCCGGGCGAAATGGTCTTCACTGCTCCGGCGCCCATGACATTTCCGAATCGAAGCGGTTTTGTGCCTGGAACACTGATGGACCTGTGGTCGATCAATCCGGTTACGGGCGAATTCGACGACGTGGGCGACATGCGGGTCAGCGCCGATGGCAGTTCCATCGAAACAATCTCGGGTGGAGTCCGAAACAGTAGTTGGCATTTCTCGAGTCCCCGGCCAGTGACGCCCAAGCCAGCGCCGCCCACTCCGCCATGCGACAATAACGAGAAATGCAAGCCCGCGAACTCGATGGTGAGTCTTAACGCCGGCGCCATCATGGAAACACATGAACTGGCCAGCTATTCGTCGTTGGGCGAATCGCGAGGCGTGACGCTGCACTACGATTCTTTGCGAGCGGACCCGCGGCCGATCTTTCGCTTCGGTTACGACAGTCTCAATGCGAACATTTTTTCCGTCCCGGATGCGCTGCGTCTAGTGGCGAAGCTCTCGGTCAACGTGAATGGCGTCGAACAGACCGTGCCGGGCTTCGATCCGTTCTCGGGCAATCGCACCGAGCCACAGTTTGGACTCACCGGTGGCGAGCACTTCTGGTCTATTCCGCCCGGCGACGGCCCGCTGAGTGCCGCGTTGCAAGCGGATTTGCGCGAGGTTTCGACCGGCATTTATCAATACACGCTCGAGTCTGGCTTGCGTGGCTTTACCGGTGACCGCCTTATCGGCTCAGCCAGCATTCAGACTGATACGTTCGTGCATGTGAACTCACGCAGCAGCCCGTTTGGAGCTGGCTGGGGCTTGGCCGGATTGCAGGAGATCGTCACTGCCGAAGACGGCGCAGTGCTGATCGTAGACGACGACGGCCGCAATCTGTTGTTCACCGCTCCGGCCGTGGCAGGCCAACCGTTCGGTCCACCGCCGGGGGATTTTTCCACGCTGGTGCGGTTGCCCGATGGCACCTACCAGCAAACGTTTCCCGATCAAACGGTATACACGTACAACACCCAGAACAAATTGGTGAAGATCCGCGACCGCAACGGGAATGAGACGCGCCACATCTACGACATCGCTGGCAAACTGCTAAAGATCGTCGATCCCGTGGGACTGGAGACAACGTTGGCATACACGAATAGCCGCGTGGGCACCATCACGGACCCGGCGGGGCGCATCACACAATTGACTTACGACGCCGCCGGCAACTTGATCCGTGTCACCGACCCCGATGGAACTTCCCGGATCTGGGAGTACGACGAAGATCACCACATGGTGGCGGAAGTCAATCGACGCGGCGATCGAGAACAGTCCTTCTACGACGAATTTGGCAGATCGGAACGCTCGGTTCGCGCTGATGGTTCCACGACCCATGTGATTCCCGCGCAAGTGCGCGGCCTTTATGGTCAGGACCAGAACATCGATCCTAGCAACGCACCTCCTGCCGCGCGAACAATCGACGGGCAAGCGTTTTACATGGACGCCAACGGTAACGTGCTGCAATCGGAATTGGATGCTGCCGGCCAAGATGTCCAATCACACGACGCCGTCGGTGGATTGCCAACAATCGAACGCGACGCCCAAAACCTTATTTCGAAGTTAACAGATGCCCGCGGCAACGAAACCGTTTTCACGTATGACGACCGCGGCAACGTATTGACCATTCGCGATGCGCTAACAACCGGAGTACTGTTAGCCGATAACTTCGACGCAGAGAACGGCGGCATAGGCATTTATGACTACACGGGGTTTGCCAACTGGAACGTCCCGCGGAACGGCGTGGATGTACTCGGCAATGGTTTAGGAAGCTTCTATCCCGGTCAAGGACTTTATGTGGATATGGCGGGCACGTTCGGAACATCGGGCCGACTCGAGTCCAAGACCTCCTTTGCTTTGACGCCCGGAACCTATGAATTGAGCTTCTTGCTGGGAAATACCTTTCAGGGAGGTCCCAACAATCCGAATGCGCTTCTGGTTACGCTGGGCAGCGAGTTTAACGAGACGTTTACCGTGACCGGGGAATTACCGCTTCAAACCATAACGCGCACGATCACGGTCACCACCGCGACCCAGGCTAGGTTGGCTTTTGATCACACGGATAGCGAATCTTAT
>JANMNK010000567.1:0-1804 GCA_031373875.1 Pirellulaceae bacterium
GTTGTCAGCGAATCATTGACCGATTACAGAGTGATAGCCGCACGCGTTTGAACGATGCAGGATTGGATGTCTACACTGAGAAGATATGGGCCGGGATGACTTGGCAACAGAGGCTGTGGACGGGTGTTGTGCCTGCAACTCTGGTGTTCGCACCTTTGCTGGCAGTGCTGGCGTTGCCGTTCGATTTTGGTGGTTCGAGCGTCTTGGTGTTGGCTTCGATGAAAGAGTTATTGTTTGCAGGACTGGCTGGAGTTGGAGCTGCATTGCTCGGTGCCGACAACATGCCCAAGCTAGCGGAGGACGAAGCAGCTTGGCAACAGTTGAATGATTTGTTTGCAATCACGTGCGACGAATTTGGGATTCCCCGGCCATCGGAAAATGAATTTCCCACCATCTCCACTCTTCATCACCGACGCGCCATACGGTCCGCTCACGTTGCCGAAGCAAGACAACCGGAAAATGCGATGTTGCCATTGCCGATTGAATTGAACGCGGACTTCAAGCGACGATTTGCTCAAGCTCACAAGCTTTGGATGGAAAGTATCAAGTCATGAATGGGCACGAAATAGCACACTACGATGCACTGGCTCAGCGAATCTCGCAAGCGGCGACGTTCTTGTTTGGCGATCGGGCCATGGCGCATGCGATTCGAGAAAAATGTCGAGATTACCAACGACAATGCAACGACATCGTTTCGTCGCGCGGAATCGCTTGGTTGACTGTCGCAATCGTGGGTGCCAAGGGGCAAGGCAAGTCATGGATCGCTCGACAATTCGTAAACGATCCTGCGGTGCGGGGACGTTTGTCGAGCGGCGTGTTGTCACGCGAAGCCACGACTAAGTTGCACTGGATCGGCCCCAATCGTCCAGAATCGCTGGACGATCAGCGTGAAGTCTTTCATTACTGCGATCGCGGACAATTGCTGGACCTGGGGCAACCGTATTTGCTCATCGATACGCCTGGAATCACCGATGCCGATCAACGCGCAGCCCAAGTCGCCAAGGAAACTTTGTCTTTGGCACCAGTAAAATTATTGGTAATGCGCCGAGACCAAATGCGTTCTGCGATTAACAGCCAAATCTCCGCTTGGATCGAAGGTTCCGTGTGCGTGCCTGTTTTAACCTGTGTTCCGATTCAAGAATTCAATGCGCAGTCACATGCTGTTTCGAGCGAGTCTCTTAGGTCCGATATAACTCAATTGTTGGACTCCCTTCGCGCCAGTGCACCGCAATCGAAATTGCTGGAGCCCGTTTTGATACCGGATTTCGAAGCGACTGGCGACGAAGTTCGAGCAGGGGCCGATTTCATAGCGACTTTAAAGAGTCGATTACAAAACGAATCGCTCGAAGAATTGGCCATGACTCGCGCAAACCGTTTGAGTGCATTAACACATCGACTACAACATGAAGTCGGTCGTTTGGTCGAATCCGAAACGCCGCAATTAGCTGAAGCTGTTCGGCGTATGCACGAAGAGACGGATCGGTTGCCGGGTCAAGTCGTCGAATCGCTGTTGGGTGCGACGGTTGTGTTAGAGACGGCGGTACGAGGGCGATTGAGGGCGCAGATGATTTCTGATACCAGCCCGCTTTGGTTTCCGTATCGAACGGTTATTTCCGAATTGGGCTTCACACAAGGTGCATGGGACCGCGTGGTGCTCGCGTTAAGTGGTAGCGTTCCGTCACTTTTCGGCGCGCTTGCGACATGGGCTCGCAATGTTCAGAAATCCAGAGAGATTTCTACCGAAATGCAAACGGGAATTCGCGATCGGTTGAAATCGAGGATCGAAGATCGATTGACCCCCATC
>JANMNK010000610.1:0-5878 GCA_031373875.1 Pirellulaceae bacterium
ATCTGCAACGGTTTTGTTTTCGAAGTAGTAAGATAGAAAAACATACACTCCCCAAGTCGCAGCGTACACCGCAGAACAAATGCCGACCCGCACCCACAGCTCCGTGCCTTCGTAGCCTTCGAGTTCATCGTCAAGCAATACTTTGTAGCCCAGCAGCACGAGCGGCGGGGCAATACCAATCGCTCCCAAAACCAGCAGCGGAGCTGGCGGCGAGTCGGTCGTAAACCGGATGACAATGGCCACGATCAAAACAGCAACTGCGAGGACCGAGCCGCCGATAACGGCCAGCTTGTTGAGTGGTTTCTCGTCGCGACGAATTGGCTTGAGAATCGATTTGCCGGTAACATCTTTCGGGTTATCATCCACAGGCGCATGGATGACGACTTCATCGGCTTTCTCGGGGACAAGAATTTCTTTCTTGCATTTCGGGCAAGGTCCCTTCTTTCCCGCAAATTTATCGCTGACCGTGAATCGCGACAGGCATCCTGGACAAGTAATATTGATCGGCATGAATTCTCGCTCGTCGCTGAATCTAGATACTAAACGAATTCGACTTTGGCACGGATTAGATCCGATTCATTCTTCGAATCTTACGGTTACAATCGGTAAAGGAAAAAATATTCGGAGGCAATTCTAACTTGCTCCGCTCCCACACACCTTGCTAAGCTCCCAATTCAAATCACTCGCCCGCAACAAAATCATTCGCTCGGAATAACGTGTAGTAAAGCATGGCATCGGAACCACTTCAAGGACCAATATTAGATCGTAGTAGCCCCGTGCTTAATATCGTACTGTATCAGCCTGAAATACCACAGAACACGGGCAATATCGGTCGCACGTGCGTGGCGATGAACGCCAAGCTTTGGATTGTCCGCCCTATGGGTTTTCGGCTGGATTCAACTCATGTCCAGCGTGCAGGCTTGGACTATTGGTCCGATCTGAATCTGGAAATCGTCGACTCATGGGATGACTTGGTTGCAAAAGTTCCCACAAAGCGACTTTGGTTTTTTTCAAAATTCGCGAAGAAAAATTACACTGAAGTGACTTATCGCACTGGCGATGCACTAGTCTTCGGAAGCGAATCGAATGGCCTGCCAGAATCGCTGCGGCTCGAAAATGAAGCAGCCCTATTAGGCATCCCCATGCCCGGCCCTGTCCGCAGTCTCAATCTCTCCGTTAGCGTTGGAATCGCGGCATACGAAGCTTTCCGACAAATCCATCTCTAAAATGCACTCTCTTCGTTCCGCTCAAGATCACTGAAGTTGCAAGGTTCCCCATTGCTCGACGCTCATGTTCTGCGAATTATAATCCTTTCGTTGCAGATCGTTGTTCGCCACACATCGAGGCTATACTAAACTATAGATCAAGGAGACTTCTCGTTGATCGCCGGTATCGGACGCAAAAAATCCTACCCGTACTCAGTGAAACGGTACCTGTACTCGAACTCGATCGGGAACCAAATTCGAGTACGAGTACGAGTACCGCCTTCGGCTGAGTACGAGTACGAAAATGTTGTCAATTCGCGCATGTTGTTGTACGAAGCACCACTGAGAAGTGGCCAGCTTCAGATTGGACATTCGATAAAACTGAACTGTGTAAACACCGACCTCCAGAAACACCGACCTCCAAAAATAAGTCAGCAAATTGCGGTAGACTAGTATTCATGACCACGGCAAAAAAACAGCCAGGAAATAACAGCAGTGTGCGAAACCAAGTTGGTTCTAACAAGCCTAACTTGCGGCCCACTTCTGTCGATCTATTGCTGGCCGCTTTGTCACCGGCTCTCATCATTGGCATGATCGCGTGCTTGGTGTTCTTACTACTGACGTTGATCTACGAAGGCGACTTTACGATTCGCTTGATGTACATCCTTGGCCTTTACACATTTGCCAGCGTACTCATCGCTCGCATCGCTATCGAACAAAACCGAGCTTTGGCGATGGGATACATGCTGGCGATGGGCGCTGCAGCTATGCTTGTAACGATGCGATTTATTCAATTCCCATCAGGTCTCCAGATTTTTGCGTTTCCGATTGTTCTTGGATTTTTGATTTTGATCGCTGTTCTGGCGGATCGCATCACGTTTGACTGCACGGTCATCGACGATCAAGAAGATTCGTCGGGCGAAGGGCTGCTGCAATCCCTCGGCCTCCTTAAGAGTCAGTTGAGTTCAGCCAAATCAAACGCCGAAGCCCAGCCGCAGGCGAAATCCGTCGTGAAAAAGAGAAAGAGAAAACACAATCCCGGTGTTTGGGTTTTGTACTTCTCTCTCATGGCAATACCGCTGTTCGGCATCGGGCAGCTTTTCATGACAAGCGGCGATTCCGTTACACGTGGGCGTTCATTCGTCTTCCTATTTGGCTATCTCTTGTGCGCACTTTCCTTGCTCGTCGTCACCAGCTTTTTGAATTTGCGGCGATACTTGCGACAACGCAACGTCGCGATGCCCGCCGATATGACCATCACTTGGCTATCCAGCGGGATACTTGGCGTCGTTGTCCTTTTACTAGTCGCCATGCTGTTGCCATTGCCGGGTCGAGCGTATGGCTTGTTCGGCTTGCCATTCAAACTCACTTCTGGCGATCTCAAGGCAAGCAAATGGGGATGGGGACCTGAAGGTGTTAGCAACAGTTCCGTCAAGTCCAGCGTTGCCCCGCCGGATTCGAAAGGCGGCAACTCGGCAACAAAGTCGGATCGACCCAAAGTAGCCGGCGGAAACGATTCCGGTTCCGGCGAACAGAGTTCGAAACCGAAAGCGAATGGTCAAGGCAAACCATCCAATGAATCTGGTGGAAATAAACCGGGTGGGAATAAACCCGGAGGCCAAGGACCTCCGGACGGGAACAAAAATAATTCGTCCGGAAAACAAGATAGCAGCGGTTCGGGCAGCAAACCTTCTGAGTCTAGCAAGAGTCAATCAAGCGTCGGACAGGGTTCGAAACCTGATCCCTCGCAATCAGGCTCAGCGAAAGACAAACAATCCAGCCAGTCTTCCAAAAGCCAGCCAGAGAGCAAATCGCAATCGAAAACGAAATCCGACGGACAACAACCTTCGAACTCGTCGCAATCGAAAGACCAACAAAAAGCGGGTTCTCAGGAAAGCTCCTCTGCAAAAGCACAGTCTCCAAGCGACTCCGGAAAACAACCCGACTCGTCGAAGCAAGAGCAATCTGGCAAACAAGAGCAGTCACAATCTGGCAAGCAGGAGCAATCACAATCGGGGGATCGCAAAAACCAGCCAAACGAATCTGGCAACAAAAACAAGTCTGAACAGTCGGAGCAAAACAGCCAAGAGAATTCGCAGAACAAGTCCGAGCAAAGCAAATCGGAACCGTCAAAAAAACAATCCGATCAGTCAGAACAATCAAACGATCCATCCAAAGCTGAAAAGAACTCTGATTCTGGCGAACAACAAAACGATCAACAAGAAACGGATTCCAACAAGAATAATCGCGAAGAAAACAGCGATGAAACAAAAACAGAAGAGAAAAAGAAGCAAGAAGAAGAGAAGAACTCCGAGCAACAAAAAAATGCAACGCAGGAAAACACTCAATCAGAAGATCAAAGTAATTCCAATTGGAACTTGCTGAGCAAGCTTCCAAATCTCACGAGTCTCGTCAAATTAATCAAGGCGATATTCTTGATCGGCATTATTTTTGTATACCTTCTGCTCCACGGCCGTGAACTACTGGCTGCACTTCGCAGTTGGTTAGACAGACTGTTCGGTCCAGAAAAATCGAGAGAAAAATCTTCGAAAACACTGTCGTCCGTGAAAGCGGAGGATCGCAACCGACAAGCTTCGTTTAGTAGTTTCATCAATCCGTTTGCGAGGAACGTCGAAGAAGGGTCTCAAGCGGAGATTGTGCGATATACTTTCGAGGCAGTCCAAGCTTGGGGAAATGAGCACGGTGCACCCAGACAAGTCGAGGAGACTCCCGAAGAGTACTTGAAACGCCTCGCTCGACAGTATCCCGTTCAATCCACCCAATTGCAGTCCTTAGGAAGTCTGTATTACCGACTTGCCTACGCGAACAGACAAATTCGAATAACAGACATCGCCCCGTTGAGAAAACTGTGTGCCTGGTTATGGGCTCCGAAAACTTTAGCTAAGAACTAGAATGCCCAATACAATCGAATCACCCAACCAAGCCGCTAGTCATTCCGCTCGGGATCAAGGAATGATCGCTGACGTCGTCCTGTATGATGGCGAATGCCGATTTTGCTGTTCGCAGATCAATATCCTGAAACGTCTGGACGGTAAAAAACGCTTGTGCTTTTTATCTTTGCATGACCCGAGCGTCCAGGAAAACTACCCCGACCTGAGCCGAGATCAATTGATGGAGCAAATGTGGGTTGTGTCCCCCAATTGCCAAAAATTCGGCGGAGCTGACGCCGTGCGGTACTTGTCACGGCGATTGCCGTTGCTCTACCCGTTTGCACCAATCCTGCACTTGCCCTTTACGATGCCGCTGTGGCGCTGGATGTATCGCTTGGTCGCGAAATATCGCTATCGAATTGCAGGAAAGAATTGCGAGAATGGAAGCTGTTCCATTCACGCGAAAAAACATGCTTGATGGTACAGGCGTCACTCGTCTAATTGGCCATCAGTCAAAGCGCAATCAGTACAGGGTGGACTTGTTAGTAAAGCCATTGTCCTCGAGCCACTTCCAATCTTCGGAGGCGTCTTGATCAAGCGCTTCGCGAATCGTGGCGCGATGAAAACGCATGACGGCCAATGTCTTCAGCGGATTGTTTTCGTCTTTGACATACGCTTTGCGAATTTCCACAATGTTTTTCATCCGCGCTTCGTCTTGCCCGTTATCGATTGAAGCGGCATCCTCTGTTTTCGAAACTGACTCGCCCGCCGCATCGCTCTTCTTCGAATCCGATTGCTTAGCCGAAGTTGGCTGATCACTTTTTTTGGATGGCAAAGCTTTCTCCGCACGCGCGATGGCGTCGTTCATCAAGACCAAAGCTTCTTCGTTGCGACCCAGTTCGTGCAGCACCCAAGCTTGTGTATCAACGACGCTCGGCGAATTATCAACTTTCACCGCCGTCTCAATATCCTGTAACGCCTTGTCAAGTTCCACTTTGGCCAGCGAGCGGACGTACGCGGTCTGATTGAGTTTCTCTACAGTGGAAAGCTGTGGGTGTTCAAGCAACACTTTGGCACAGATTAGGGCGTTGGCGAAATCACCGATGGTGAAAAAAAGACTGTAGGCGTTAGCGGCGAAGTCAAATCGCTCGAGCCCTTTGGCTTTCGTTATTTCGGCAATCGCTTTTTCCGGCTCGCCACCGAGCACCCAATAGTACATCTGAATTTGAATCAGTTCATCGGACGTCGCTATCTTGTCCGACCAATCGACGGCCGTTTCTAGCGACTTGCGTGACGAGTCAAAGTCGCCTGATTCCAACTCTTGAAGTGCTGCGATCAAATAGCGAGCGGAGAGTTGAGTTTCCAGTATTGCCTTGATCGTCGGACCGATGGCCAAGCAGCACATGAATGCGACTGCCAGGACAGTGGGAATTTTAGAAACGCGGTTACTCAGTGGGTTCATACTTTTCTAATCAGCCAATTGAATCGCGACCAAGCCGAACATACCTACTTTTAACGGCATGGCGAGTGAACCTTGCCAGTATTCATATCCACTTGTAATTCGGGCATGAAAAACTACGCCAAAAAAGAGGATCGGCATGACAAGGGAAATTTTTCGGACAATACCATTCGTTCTGTCAACGCAGGCTCGGGACGGTTAGTCAAGTCTTTCCGCCTTCGTTTTGTGCTCTTGCCTGCCAAGTCTAACGAAAAAGCATTGAGTTGCCAAAGCTAGATTGGGGATGCGGGAAAAGTTTCCAAAATTGGATTGTCAAACTCACG
>JANMNK010000614.1:0-5470 GCA_031373875.1 Pirellulaceae bacterium
CAATGCCCATATCCAGCGCAAATCATAGAAATTTCAACGGAGTGACCGGAAATCGCTTGTAACAATGCATCCATTTCAAGAACGCGCACAGACCTCAACCGCAGTCCGGCCTCATTCACAGTGCCGCTATCGGCGAAGCCACATGCATAGTGAAGCGACATCATCCGCTTGCATCGCAATCCCCAATCGCCTTCGACAATCCACGCGTTCTAAACCTCAACAACGCGTTCTAAGGAACAACGCGTGCGTTGACGAACACCACTAAATCCGCGCCAGGGAAACCAAAAATGCCAGCCAAGCGTTAACAACAATGCAAGCGCGTTGAGGCGCCACCAATTCACATGGCAAAGAGCTTCGGAAACCCAACCCAACTCAATCCATCACCCAAAACCCCGCACCGCCCAAAATCCCCAAACCAAACAGGGCCAGCAGGACTCGAACCTGCGACCTACGGATTAGAAATCCGTTGCTCTATCCAACTGAGCTATGACCCCAAAATGTATTGTGTTTCCTTGAATTGGGATGGGGAAAACACGGGACTTTTTGAATTGACGGGGACGGGTGTCGGGGGCAATTCAATGGGGTGATTCTAGCTTATGGCTGGGACTTTGCAAAAGGGAAGTGTCGTCGGTAGTGCGAATCGGAATTGAGCATGCAAATTGCACGCGATGGGTGAGTTTGTTCAAATGGGGTGGGCGTGTTACAGTAATTGTTCAATAAGTATGGCCTAGAGCATGGCTGAAAGCATGGCTTGGCGGGCTGCGTTATTGATTGCATCATTCCCTCGCTCCCGGTTTCTTCAGTTCGAGTCCCAGTCTCTTCAGTGCGAGTTGGTTAAGGTTTTATGGAAGCTTCGAACGAAATCGATTCCCTTTTGGTCGATCGCATTCGCCAGGGTGATAATCAAGCTTGGGAGGATCTAATCGCACGTTACGAAGGGCGGTTGCTGGCGTTTGTCGACAGCCGTATTGGCAATCGCACTGCGGCTGAGGATATCGTTCAAGACTGCTTTATCGGGTTCCTCAATAGCTTGCCAAACTACGATGGCCGGCGGCCGTTGGAAAGTTATCTTTTCTCGATCTGTGCTTACAAGATGACCGACCATCTTCGTCGCGAAGGTCGGCGCCCAACGATTCCCCTGAGTAGCTCCGGGGGCGATGCAAGCGGTGGCGATTGGCAAGTCGCAGGTTCAATTCGCCCGGCAAGCAGTATCGCTCGCAGCGCAGAACGTCGCGGTATCGAGGAGCAAGCGATCGTGCAAGCTTTGCGCGATCAAGTCGACAAATGGAAAGAACGTGGCGACTGGGTTAAGCTCAAGTGCGTTGAGTTGCTCTTCGTGGTTGGTTTGAGCAACAAAGAAGTTGCCGACAAGGTCAACATTTCAGAACAGCAAGTCGCCAATTTCAAGTTTGACTTCCTGGCACGTACCAAAGCACTTGTGGGACGGCAGAATCTCAATCCGGAAGTGTTTCCTGAATTAGCCGACGAGTCCTAGTCATGTTTCAGCGGGCGTGGAAGATCTTCTTTCGCACGGTAGTCGCCATCGGATTCGTTGGGTTGTGTTTTATGTTTGTCCTTGCCTGGGTATTTACGCAACCGAATGTTTTACAGTCGACAGGTTACGTTGACCGCAACGACCTGCCTGTTGATCGCATCCGTCGCGATGATTTTCCTAGTTCGGCAAAACAGATTCGTTATGCGATTGGTTCGATCGGCATGGGAGGCCATTTAGCTATTTACAGGTTTTCTGCCCCAGTCGAAGACCTTCATACTTATGCCAAGCAAATGTTCGAAGGCGTCCCCCCGACCGATTTCGCGATCACGCCGAATTCAGATTCATTCTTCACGGAGCACGAGCTGGAGTTGGTGAAAGACGCGTACGGTATCGATGCAAGTTGGATGCTACCGGAACCTGCCGCTAAGGGTGTTCTTTACACCTACCAAGGCAACGGATTGAGAAGTTTGCCACAGGTTTTCGTTGATGAGAAAGCGTCGGTTCTGTATTTCATGTCAACGGATTAGTCGCCTCGCGAATGCCGACAGAACAAACGGAAAACAAAAAAGCAATAGTTTTCGTGCAAGGTCTACGGAATATCTAGAACCTTTGAGGGGGCTCTGTTGCTGACGTTAATTTTTGCAACAATAGTGGACTCTCAACCTGCCGCTTGATCACCAACCTTACTATTGACTTCAGGACGCCATTTCCATGACCCCGGTTCGCTTAGATGAAGGCCAAGTTCAACGAGACAACGTCGCCAAGATACTCGAGCAAGCGATGGATGCGGGCGAGGGGTTATTACGATTAACGCCGACTTGGGTGCCGCGAAGTTTTTTGCATCCGGGTCGACGCATCAAATTGCATCCGAACGATTTGTATTCCTTTGGTGCGAACCGTGGCGGGATCGATGAGCGTTGGTTTGCGAGCACGACCGAGGCTGCGAACGAAGGTCGCGTCTGGCATGAAGGATTAAGTTTCTGTTTGTTCGAAGGCAAAAAGTTTTTGCTTCGCGATGCCGTCTCCGAAGCGGGAAATTCGCTGATCGGTTCTTCGGTTTTCGGGAAATACAATCGCTGGCCGGTCTACTCAAAATTCTTTGACAATATGGGACCGATCCCGCATCACATGCATCAATCGCAAGAGAATGCGGCGCTGGTCGGCCAAGAAGGCAAGCCCGAAAGTTATTATTTCCCGCCGCAATACAATAACGTCGACAATAACTTCTGCTATACGTTTATGGGATTGGAACCGGGCACGACCAAGGATGACGTGCGTCGATGTCTTGAGAATTGGAATCGCGGCGACAACGGCATTATCGATCTCTCGAGAGCTTACCGGTTGAAACGTGGGACCGGTTGGCTGATCCCGCCAGGAGTGCTTCATGCCCCCGGGTCGTTGTGCACGTACGAGCCTCAATGGGGCAGCGACGTTTTTGGAATGTTCCAGTCGATCGTCGAAGGTCGTTATGTGCCTTGGTCGTTGTTGGTCAAGGACATGCCAGCCGAAAAGCATCAGGACTTAGACTTCATCGTCGGGCAATTGGATTGGGAAAAGAACGTCGACACGCATTTCAAGCAAAGCAACTACATCGAACCCATTGTCGATCAAGCTTGCAGTGGCGATGGCTACACGGACAAGTGGATCGTGTATGGAACGATCGACAAAGCACAGTTGTTCTCGGCCAAGGAACTGACCGTTGAGCCGGGTGCCAAGTGCACTTTGCGAGATCCAGGTTCGAGTGGTTGGATCACCGTACAGGGTAAAGGGCGCATGGGCAAACTGGCTTTGCAAACGCCTGCGATGATCCGATTTGGCGAGAACACAGAAGACGAAGTATTCATTTCCTACGATGCGGCGCGACGTGGCGTGACGATCGAAAACACGGGCAGCGAGCCGCTTGTCGGGTTGCGATATTTCGGCCCCGATGTCCATCCGAATTTGCCAAAAAACGGTGCCTGGATGCATCAATAATCCTGCTCACCGACTAAGTATTTAAACCAGATTACTGAACTTTTCATATCAACGCGGAGTCTCGAATTTTATGAGCGGCAACTCCAAACCTAAACTTCACAATGCAATGTGGCCGGGCTTGGTCGGCAAAGGAACTGGCGAAGGGCAAGAGCCGCCGATCAGTCTCGAGCGGATGCTGGAGCTGACTGCGGCTGCCAATGTGCGCGGTCAGAAGTTCGAGGGCATCGACTACTTTCTCTTCCTCCCGCATACCGATCCGCAAGCAAGCGATGACGAGTTAAAGCGGATTGCGGACATGATTGCCGCAAAAGGTTTCTCGGTAGGTTCGTTAGTCGCTCCGGTTTGGCCAGGAACGGTTGGCGATTCCGCGATGGGTGACGATGCCGCTCGCGAAAAGTTTTTGTCGGCCGTGAAAGTCGCTTGCCGGATAGCAGGAATTTTCAACAAGCACGGTGTTCGCAAGTACGGGGTAATCCGCATTGACTCTGCCGAGTTTGGCGTCGAAAAATGGAAGGCCAATCCCAAAGCCAACACCACGCGAATTGCCGAGACCTTTCGTCAAGCTGCGAAGATCGCCAAGGATCACGGCGAACGATTGGCAGCCGAAGGCGAGATTTGTTGGGCGGGCATGCACAGTTGGAAAGACATGTTGGATGTGCTCGAAGAAGTCGGCATGCCCGAGACGCTAGGTTTCCAAGCCGACTTGGCACATACCTATTTGTATCTGATGGGTTACAACGCGCCGGAACATGCCTTGCTCAAGGAACCGTATACCGAAGCCGAATTTTATGCGGCTTATGAGAAGATGACGGACAAGCTGCGACCTTGGACAATCGATTTCCACGTCGCACAAAACGACGGCGAAGTACATGGTGCGGGTTCCCATGACAAGACTGGAAAGCACTGCCAAGCTGATGACCCGCGGGGCAAGCTCGACGTTGTTCGTTGCGCCGGGTATTGGCTGAAGGACGCACAGGCACGCGGAATCGAACACATTTGTTGGGATGGCTGTATGTTCCCGAACGCAACTTTGGAAACGCCCAAAACCTGGAACACCATTCTGGAAACCATGATGAAAGTCCGCGACGCACACGGCTGGAAGTAATCCAATCCTAAAGAAATAAAAGTAGCAGGCACATTCCATGTGCCGTAGCATCCCCCAAAGTCCATCGCAAACAAAGATCACGCCAAAACGCTGTCTGCGAGTTCAGCGACCGTCTTCATGAAATGCCTGCTACGTTCAAGAAGTCCCTGCACAATTTTTTGCAACACGAATAATGATAAGGACACCGCACGATGTCATCTGAAAAAAAACCGCTTCGAATTGGTATGGTTGGTTATGGATTCATGGGTCGAGCCCACTCGAACGGTTACAGCCAAGCCAACCATTTTTTTGACCTTCAGTATCAACCTGTCCTGCAAGCCGTTTGTGCTCGCAATGCGGAAAAAGCACAGGTCTTTGCCGATCAATGGGGTTATAAATCGATCGAGACCGACTGGCGAAAGATGTTAAAGCGGGACGATATCGATGCCATCGATATTTGCACCCCGAACAATCTGCACAAAGAAATCGCCATCGAAGCGGCCAAGCACGGAAAGATGATTCTGTGCGAAAAACCCCTTTCGATGAACACCGCAGAAGGCGAAGAAATGGTCGCAGCAGTCGAGAAAGCTGGTGTGGCCAACACAGTCTGGTACAACTACCGTCGCGTTCCCGCAGTGAGTTTGGCCAAGCAGTTGATCGACGAAGGCAAGCTTGGTCGGATCTATCACTATCGCGCTGTCTTCCTTCAAGACTGGACGATATCGGAAGACGTTCCTCATGGTGGCACGGCAACTTGGCGGCTGGATGCCGAAGCGGCCGGTAGCGGTGTGACGGGTGACTTGTTGGCACACTGCATCGACACTGCGATTTGGCTGAATGGCAGCATCGACACGGTTTCGGCCATGACGGAGACGTTTGTCAAGGAACGTATGCATGCGGAATCTGGCAAGAAGCAA
>JANMNK010000622.1:0-5363 GCA_031373875.1 Pirellulaceae bacterium
GTCGGAGAGTGAGAAGAACCAGGGATCTGAGCAATTGAGGACAATTGCTCTACACTGAAAAACCTCCGAATTTTTTTGCCGCACGCAGCATTATTCGGAAGGCTGGGCGAATGCGAATGCTTCAGACGATCAGTCGCTTTAGCCAAACGTGGATGGACTCTGCGACAAACGGGATGTCGGCTGGATGGTTTGTCAGAAGATGGTCCGAGTTCGGCAACGTGATCAAACTTGCGCCCGGCGACGGTGGTTGATCTTCGCGGCGATTGCTGACAAGCGAAAAAATTCGCAGGGCATGTTCAAATCCCAATGTCTCGTCGACCATCGAATGGAATATTTGTACTGGCTTGGTCAATCGCGATATCCATGCGGGCAAGTCGTTGGAACGAAGATCGTCAATCATCTGTTTGTCGATGTCGAACAATCTCCCACCAATATCCACTTGCCCAATTCCGAGTCCCTCGATATCTGGGTTGCGTCGAATGAGCAAATTGGCCAAGTGCTGCGTATCACTCGGCGATGCCAAACAGACCACGCCACGTGCTGACTCTATCTCCTCAGCACAGGACAAGGATGCCGCGCCGCCAAAGCTATGGCCGATCAACAGTGTAGGAGCCAAATGATGATTGCCGAGAAAATCGGCTGCTGCGAACAAGTCCGCGCGGTTGGTTGTGAAATTGGACTTCGAAAAATCACCTTCGCTGTTTCCCAATCCGCTAAAATCGTATCGCAGAACACCCCAACCATGCTCGGCTAATCGGCGACTGATGCGAACGATTGCTTTCAGGTCTTTGTTGCACGTAAAGCAATGCGAGAACAAGATAAAATTCGAAGGCATTGCGACCGGCAAATCGATAATTCCGGCCAAGAGATTTCCATGGCTACCGGGAAATGTCACTCGTTCGCTTCGACGTAATTCATGCATGGTGACATTCTATCCGTGAACCATTGTCTATCCGTGAATCATTGCCGAAACGAAAATCCAACGTCGCGTTTCGAGTGACTCGTTGAATAGCCAGTAGGCAGCAAGTCATGAACTAGGCAATCGGGCTTTTCGTAGCCGTTTCAAAATGCCCTTCAAGGAATGCGTGCCCGATGGCTTGGGGAATCTCCGCTTCGGCCAAAAGCAGATTCGCACGATTCTCGGCAACTTTGGCTTTCATAACTTGTTCTGTAGCGATTGCCTCGGCGCGGCGTTGTTCGGCTTCGGCACGTGCAACCCGTGTATCGGCCTCGGCTTGATCGGCCCTCAGTCGAGCCGAAATCTGTTCGCCAACGTCGATGTCGGCGATATCGATGGATACGATCTGGAAAGCTGTCTGTGCGTCCAAACCTCGTTTGAGAACGGTGCGTGAAATCAAGTCCGGATTTTCAAGTACCACGAGATGATTTTCACATGTTCCGATCGAGCTAATGATACTTTCGCCAACGCGGGCGATAATCGTTTCCTCGGTCGCACCGCCAATCAACTGTTCGAGGTTGGTGCGAACGGTTACTCGAGCGCGGACTTTTAATTCAACGCCGTCGGTTGCAATAGCGCTCAGCGTGGTCTTGCCGCTGCGTTTTGGATCCGGGCAATCGATGACTTTGGGATGCACGCTGGTTCGTACAGCATCCAATACATCACGACCCGCCAAATCGATGGCAGCGGCACGATCAAAATCCAAATCGATTCCAGCGCGATGGGCGGCGATGATGGCCGTCATCACGTTCATAACATTCCCACCCGCAAGAAAATGGGCTTCCAGTCTTTGCGTGGAAATGCCGTCGCGACGGTTGATGTCGAGACCAGCTTGAGCGGCCATAATTTTTGTGTGCACAATGGTCTGGGCGCGAACTTGGCGAAAATACATTCCTACCAAACTCAGTGGACTAACGTCGGCATTTGCCGCAAAGGCTTGCAGCCACAACTTGCCGAACGCAAACAAGAACGCGATGATCATCATCGCCAAGAAGATCAGTCCGAGTAGCAACGCCAGTTTCAATATGCCAAATACTGTCCAATCTCCGGACAACCACTCTTCAAGTCGGCCTGCTGGAACCTGCATTATCAAGTTCTGAAAACAAAACATGTTCGCCTCAATTCAATTCCATGACATCGTGCTGAAATCTTTGTACTGGTAGTATACTCAACTAACGTTTCTGTTCCTACAACCCACAACAATCGTCCCATGACAACGATTCCCCAGCAACCCATGAGCGAGCCCAGCTTGGAATCTCGTGTAGCACGCGCGAGAGCCAAATTGCTGAAAAAGCTTCGTGATTTGCAAACCGTCGATGGGCATTGGCTGGGGCGTTTGTCGACTTCGGCGCTGTCGACTGCCACGGCGGTTAGCGCTTTGAGCCTAAGCTTTCGGGCAACCGAATCGAGCAAAGCCGACAGCCTTGCCAAATCTAATAAAAACGATTCATCCGCAGAATCGCCCAGTCAGTGGCGGCAATTGAGCATGGCCGGTTGTGAATGGTTGCGCAATAATCAAAACGCGGACGGCGGATTCGGTGATACGGAACGATCGCATTCCAACATCGCAACGACTTATCTCGTTCTAGCAGCTTGGAAGTTGGCGGGTTTTACATCGCAAGTCCCCGATCAAGCCAAAGCAGCTTGGTCCTATGTCGAAAAACAGGGCGGGTGGGATGGACTGCGAAAAAGATATGGCAAGGACAAAACGTTTGTTGTTCCGATCCTGACAAACTGTGCACTTGCTGGTTTGGTTTCGTGGAATCAAGTTCCCGCACTACCCTTTGAGGCCGCAGCACTCCCGCAAAGCTGGTATCGATTGGCCAAGATGCCGGTCGTGAGTTATGCGATCCCGGCTCTTGTTGCGATGGGCCAAGCGAAGTTTCATTTTGACCCAACACGAAACCCGTTAACTCGGATGCTTCGAAAGCTTTCAGTCAACCGAACGCTGGGAGTGCTCCAGCGCATGCAGCCGCAAAGTGGCGGTTACTTGGAAGCAGTACCTTTGACAAGTTTCGTATTGATGAGTTTGGCAGGAATCGGTCTTGATCAATTGCCGGTCGCTCGCTTGTGTCGCAAGTTTTTGATCGACTCTGTGCTTGCCGATGGTAGCTGGCCAATCGATACGAATCTTGCAACTTGGGTAACTTCGCTGACGACGCGCGCGATCTTGAGTCATGCCGAATCGGATGCTGCTGGGACTGGGAGTGATGGCACTTCGCTCATCACCGATCAAACCGTCGAATGGTTGCTTGCGTGCCAGCATCGTGTTCGGCATCCATTTACGGGGGCTGATCCTGGTGGCTGGGGCTGGACGGATTTGTCGGGGGCCGTGCCCGATGCAGACGATACGCCAGCCGCGCTGATTGCGTTGGAGTGCTGGTACCGTCGTCATCCAACGCATCCGTTGCGTCCGCAAATTGAATCAGCCGCCGCGCTCGGGTTAAACTGGTTACTGGGACTGCAGAATCGCGATGGCGGTTGGCCAACGTTTTGCAAAGGTTGGGGGCAATTGCCGTTCGACCGCAGCGGCAGTGACTTGACGGCTCATGCCTTGCGAGCGCTCGATTGCTGGCTGCCTTATCATGCGGAACTAAGCCAGCACACCACGCTGCCATCTGTTGTTGAAATCGCTAGAAGCCAGAAACGGGGCATGCGTTACTTGGCGAAAACGCAGTTTGCTGACGGAAGCTGGTTGCCGTTGTGGTTCGGTAACCAAGATCGCACAGACGAGGATAACCCGGTTTATGGCACTTCGCGTGTCCTGCTGGCGTTGTGCGAAATGAATCAGTCCGATTCGAGCATCTCGCAGCGAGGTTGTGATTATTTGATGCGCAACCAAAATTCCGATGGCGGCTGGGGCGGCGGACCATCGATCCATTACACAAATGCGAATGGATCGATACCGCCCGACTTCGGCGAATCGGAAACAGACGAATCTCGCACACACAGTACGATCGAAGAGACCGCACTGGCTCTCGAAGCGTTACTTAAGTACAACGCCCTCAACCGCCTCAACACCGACGCACAAAAAGCACTACGCCGAGCCATCGATTGGCTTTGTAATGCGGTCGAACAAGACTGGACGGAGCAAAGCTGGCCGATCGGATTTTACTTTGCCAAGCTTTGGTATCACGAACAGATGTACCCAATCACTTTTTCGCTGTCCGCATTAACGCTGGCGCAGTCTGCATTGGCAAAGCACGCAGATTGAACACGCAAGATTCAGACGCTGGGCGTTTGGTTACGTCAGGGCTCGGAATGCTATGCCAAGATTCCGCGAACGACTTCGCCGTGAACGTTTGTCAGACGACGCTGGATACCGTTGTGATAGAACGTCAACCGTTCATGATCGATCCCCAAAAGGTGCAATACCGTCGCATGATAGTCGTACCAGTGAACAGGGTTCTCGACGGATTTCCAACCTATTTCATCAGTCGATCCGTACGCGAACCCAGGCTTTAATCCTGCGCCTGCCATCCAGATCGAAAACCCGTACATGTTATGATCGCGTCCGGTGCCAATTTGATCAGCGCCCGATTGCGTAAAAGGTGTCCTGCCAAACTCTGTGGTACAAAGCACCAGAGTATCCTCGAGCATTCCCCGCTGTCGCAAATCTTTGATCAGCGCGGCGACTGGTTTGTCCAAACGACCTGCTTCGCGTGTGTGGTTTTCCCGAACGTCCTCATGGCCATCCCAATTAATACGTGGTGAACCAAACGAGCCACCGGAAAACAATTGAACGAATCGCACACCTTGCTCCAACAGTCGACGCGTCAGCAAACATCGGCTACCGAAATCTGATGTTTCCTCGCGATCCAAACTGTACATTTCGCGTGTGGCTGCGGATTCTTGATTGAGGTCGGTGACGCGAGGAACTGCCAATTGCATTTTTGCGGCAAGTTCATAGCTGCGAATTCGTGCCGTTAAAGCGTCTTCGGAACCGACTTGTTCAAGATGTTTGCGATTGATCTCCGCCATCAATTCGCGGCAAGCGACATCCTCGGCGTTATCAATTGCACGAGAAGGAAACAAATCGTGGATCGCTGGGCCTTTGGATTGGAACGCGACACCTTGATGCTGTGCGGGCAAAAATCCGTTGGACCAATTGATTGTCCCACCAGCGGGCAATCCACGTGCATCGGGCAACACCACGTACGAAGGCAATTCGTCTGTCTCGCTGCCAAGTCCATAGGAAACCCAAGACCCCATAACGGGAAATCCATTCAACCGAAATCCAGAGTTCTCCTCAAAAGTCGCGGGCGTATGGTTTGCAGATTCCGCAACCATCGACCGAATCACCGTCAGCTCATCGGCTTCTTCGTCCAAATGCGGGTACAGATCGGTATTCCATAGTCCGCTTTGCCCTCGTTGCTTTAAGTCCCACTCGTTCTTGCGATTCTAA
>JANMNK010000639.1:0-2408 GCA_031373875.1 Pirellulaceae bacterium
GAGTATTTGACCGCAGCGCAACATGCCGCACGAATTGCAGGCGATGTTATCACAGAATATTCGAAAAAAATGGTGGTGCGAGAGAAAGCCGCCAAAGACTTGGTGACCGACGCAGACGAAGCGGCACAGCACGTAATCAAGCATTACTTGCTTAAAAAATTCCCAAGTCACGGGTTCGTTGGCGAAGAAGGCAATCCCGCAGATCACATCCAAGGCAAAGAATATTGCTGGCTTGTCGATCCGATTGATGGAACAGCCAACTACGTTCACGGCTTCCCAAACTTTGCAACATCGATTGCCCTCGTCGAGAAAGGCCAAGTCATTGTCGGCGTTGTGTTTGACCCGATTGCTAATGAAATGTTTTGCGCCGTTCCTGGTCTGCCCGCGACGCTCAATGGCCGCGAAATCCACGCCAGTGGCTGCACGAAAATCGGAGAAGCTCTCATCGCAGCCAGTTTTCCACCCAATGTTGCCCGCGAAAGCATCGCAGTGCAGCATTTCATCGAAGTTCTATTGCAATCTCAAAGCGTGCGACGACTTGGCTCAGCCGCATTGAATTTATGCTACGTGGCCTGCGGTCGTATGGATGGGTATTGGGCAAACTGCGTCAAATCCTGGGACGTCGCCGCCGGAGCCCTTATCGCCCAGCAATCCGGCGCCCACCTCACCGGCTGGCAAGGCCACCCCTTCGACGTCTGGCAAGGTCACCTAACGGTAGCCGCGACCTCGCCACTACACACCGAACTACTCAGGTGCCTGAGCAGCAAACGATAATCGGCAACAGTTTGTGATCGAATTACCAGACTCCGTTACGTAGAGAGTCAGTAAATGTCCATCCTGCCACGGACCAAACCACTTAGCAGGATTTAAGAAGCGTTACCTTGTTCCGCATCGGCATCAGACAAATTGGGGACATTAGCAATCCCTCGACGTCGTCGAGCTTGCTCTGGTCGGTCGTCGTCATAGTAATCGCTGACGCCGTAATCTCCACCATAGCCGTAGCCGCCACCGTAGTTTTGATTTCCGTAGCCGCCACCGTAGGCATGACCACTGTTTTGGCCATAGCCACCATATCGATAGCCGCTTCCGTAACCATATCCCGAACCGTAACGATATCCACCGTATCCGTAACCACCGCTTCCGCCAACTCCGTTGACAACCACACCGATAACGTTTGCGTTTAGTGAGTGAAGCATTTGGGTAGCACGACCCGCTAGTGGCTTTAGATTTCTTCGCAATCTTAAGCAGAGCAATACACCGTCCACGCGAGCTGCAACGTTCGACGGGTCGCTGACAGCTAGTAACGGCGGCGTATCGACGATCACAAAATCATATTTCTCTCGCAACATCTGCAGCAGTTCATCAAATCGATCGCTACTCAGTAATTCAGCAGGATTTGCTGGTTTCTTCCCGCAAGCCAATATCGAAAGGTTTTCGATCGACGACGGTTGCACGACATCAATCAAATCCGCTTTTCCGGAAATGATCGAAGTTACGCCGATATCTTCGCGAACTCCAAACAGCTTCGAAACACGTGGACGACGGAAATCGCAATCGATCAAAAGTACTTTTCTACCTGACTGCGCCATCGTAACAGCGAGGTTGGCTGCGAGTGTAGATTTTCCGTCACCGGGAACGGGGCTCGTCACTTGGAGGACTTTGATATTTCCACTGCGATTATTGAAATAGATCGCGGTTCGGATACCTCGGAATGCTTCACTTTGCGATGACTTGCTTCGATGTACCGATACGAGGGAAATATCCACTTTTTCATCTTTGCGGTCCGTTGCTCGTACGTCAGCAATGGGAACGTGACCATAAATCGGCAGACCCAATTCGGAGGAAATTTCCTCGGGACTTCGGAAGGAACGATCTGCTAATTCGAGCAGATAGGAGATTCCGAAAAACAGGGCCCCACCAACAAACGCACCTATTAACACGAATTTACTCCAGAATGGCCCCGACAACGAACCCACCGCTGGGTTAAGCAGGTGCATTGTTTTTCTGCCGTACTCCGGCGCCAAATTAAATTTGTTGATCGCCGTATCAAGACTCTGTAAAAAGTTGCCTGCGGTTTTTAATTCCTGATCAAATATCTTGCTCTTTGCTAATGCTTGCTGCTGTTCGCGAGATTTTTCTTTATACTCGACTGAAATCGCGGCTAGTTTTGTTTCTTCAAGTTTGAGAGCAAAAAGTTCTTCCTGAATCGATTGAATGATCACCTTTAGTCGATCCGCTGGCGTGATAGGCGTGATATTCAACTCTGCCATGGCAGCCGACAAAGTTTCTTGCTCTAGCTTTTCCTGGGACTCAATTTGCGTGATGAGTTCTTCCATCATCGAAATGCGAATTCTGAGGTCTTTAATTTGGGGATGCGATTCGCCAGAACCACTGGCAAGGAGCGATGA
>JANMNK010000338.1:0-2422 GCA_031373875.1 Pirellulaceae bacterium
GCGCAAACCCTTGATGATTTCGATTGTCTCTTGGGTATTGGTTGGTTCGACAATAATCTCTTGGAATCGTCGAGCCAATGCATTGTCTTTTTCAATGTACTTACGATACTCGTCGAGCGTCGTGGCACCGATGCATTGAATCTCACCGCGAGCCAAAGCGGGCTTGAGCACGTTGGCAGCATCGATCGCGCCTTCGGCTCCACCAGCGCCGACCAACGTGTGCAATTCGTCAACGAAAAGAATAGTGTTACGAGCGCGACGTACTTCGTTCATCACGGCTTTGATGCGTTCTTCGAACTGACCGCGGTATTTCGTACCAGCGACCATCATTGCCAAGTCGAGTACGACGATTCGTTTGTCAGCGAGAATTTCTGGGACTGAACCGTTGATGACTCGCTGAGCAAAACCTTCGACGATAGCCGTTTTTCCTACGCCCGCTTCGCCGAGAAGAACTGGGTTGTTCTTTGTGCGTCGGCAGAGGACTTGGATAGCTCGTTCTATTTCACGCTCGCGACCGATAACCGGATCTAGTTTTCCTTGACGAGCAAGCTCGGTTAGATCGCGACCAAAACTATCGAGAGCAGGAGTCTTGCTCTTGGAGCCCTTATTCGCTGCGCCCGCTTCTCCGCTAACGCCTTCGCGGCCGCCGCGTTCGCCGCCAACTTCTGAGCTTTCCAAACCGTGGCCGAGAAGATTGAGGACCTCTTCGCGGACATCTTCAAGTTTCAGTCCGAGGTTCATCAGAACTTGAGCAGCAACGCCTTCTTGTTCGCGAAGCAATCCAAGCAGGATATGCTCGGTGCCGACGTAATTGTGATTCAGGTTACGAGCTTCCTCCATGGAATACTCGATGACTTTCTTGGCGCGGGGCGTTTGCGGTAGCTTGCCCATGGTGACCATTTCAGGCCCGCTTTGGACAAGCTTTTCAACTTCGAGGCGGATCTTTCGCAGATCGACGTCGAGGTTTTTTAGTACGTTGGCAGCAACACCGCTGCCTTCTTTTACGAGCCCCAATAAAATGTGCTCGGTACCGATGTACTCGTGATTAAAACGTTGCGCCTCTTGATTGGCCAACTGCATAACCTTGCGAGCGCGATCTGTGAATCTTTCATACATGTTTTTTGGCCTCCGTCTGGCACAAGCAAGAAACCGAAGTCTCGTATTCGCCTATGAATTATTAGAAGGTAGTCAACTCGTTCGGTTTGTTGCCGCTCGTTTTGTTACCTTACGCTTCAACGTCATGCAAACCGCGTTCCGTTTACTTCCCTGTCTTAATGGCACAGCAAGTTCGCAACAAAGTGTCATTCCGCTAATACACGTGGTTAAGGTGATTATTCCCCGCTCCAACTTTGCTTACGGTTAGCCTTTGTGCCATGGCGAGATCGTTTCGGAACGCGATTACGACAATTCGCCGACCGAGAACTTACACGGATTCCGCATTTCACTGTTATAGCAATCGTACCGGTAAATGGCATAAGTTGGCAGGGGAGGAAGATTGTATCGACCCTGAGAACTGCAGTCGGACGAGGTTGTTGTTCTGGCGGGCTCGGCATCTCGGCCAGCGAACCGAGGAAATTACGAGTTGATAAAGGGAAGATTTACTTAAAAAGGGGTGCGACTGTTCGCAAAATTGGTTGGCTCGTCGCCTCGGGAATTACGTTGGTGGCTAAAACTCGCCTGGAATGAATACTGCTGGATATTATTGTGAGCTAATGCTATAGCCGGCGACGGTCCGAACGCGGTTTTGGCTGCCTTAGAAATGCGACTTTGACACGATTTTTTCAGAGGGTCGTAGGACACTCGTTACTTGTCAAGTCCTTGCCGACTCGAGTTCGGCCGTTTCTGGCTTGGCGATTAAAGCTTCTACCCATTGCTTTTCAACTTGCAACTCGCGAATCCATGTGGCGGCTTTTTCACATAGTTTTATTCGTTCGATCCACTGTAGGGCTTGTTGGCATCGACGAGTTCGGCGAAGTATCGAAACGAGCAGCAACACGGCTTCGATATCTTCGTGTCCGTCGGCGAGTATCTTCTGAATCAAGGCCTCGGCTTCAAAATAGTTGCCGTGAAGATACTGCCGTTGAGCTTCGATGAAACGTTCGTTCGAATTGCCGTCCGGCCGAGGAATTCCTGTGGTTTTCGCCCATCGTTTATTGGCTTGAATAAACGAGAAGCCTGAGGCAAAGATGATACTGCACCAAAGGGAACGAATCATCCAGCTTTCAAACCAAAGCGGCCATACGAAAGTCCCGAGAATCGCCATGTTAAAGGACACGGCAAAAATGATGCTGACGCAGTCCGAAGAGAAGCTGAAGGCGTCAAACTTTGATATCGCGAAAAACCTCGCTGAGAAGGCCGATCGGATCGCCACCGAGCTGAAAACGCGGTAGGTGCGGCAGGATCGGTAGCCGCCTTCCCGGCC
>JANMNK010000659.1:0-3678 GCA_031373875.1 Pirellulaceae bacterium
GGGTCTGTTGATATGCCGCATTGTTGACAAGTATGTCAAGCTTTCCAAAATGTATGACGGTCTGCTTCACTGAGGATTGACAAAAAGAAACATCCGTCACGTCGCCCGGAAGCAACAAAGCTTGTCTGCCTTCGGCCTCGATTGCTCTTGCAGTTTCTTCGGCATCCGATTGCTCTGCGGGCAAGTATACCAGGGCAACGTCTGCACCTTCTCTTGCAAATAGCACGCAAACCGCGCGACCGATTCCTGAATCTCCGCCTGTAACCAGAGCAATGCGGCCCTTAAGTTTGTCAGCGCCGCGATACTTCGGTGCCATATATTGCGGCCTCGGGTACATCTTAGACTCAAGCCCGGGCTTTTCCTGAGACTGCGGTGGCATTTTTGCCGGCTCGTGTTTCGCTTCAGTGGTCATTCGTGACTCCCTTGTCGATAGGATGGGTTCGCTATTTCTTTCGTCCAACGCTTGCGTGCATGGCTTTACCGTCCCATCTAAACCCGATCCCGAAAACCTTTTACGCCGTGCGATTCGGCGCAATGCTTGCAACAATAAAAACGTCCACCTGCTTCGAGTCCATGCCCGAGAATCCGGCACTGACAGTGTCCACAGGTTAGTGCTAATGCGTGGATTGCACATTCAAAGCTGTCAAACACATGCGTTTTACCGTCTCTAGTAATTTCGAAACACTTGTCGTAATTGTTTCCGCAGGTTTCACACGTTTCACACGTTTTTATAGTTTTAATCCTTAAGTTAAGCCGATGGTCGACAAGCCGCACGTGATATTCAAATCAGAGGTCAAGCTGAGTGCGTGTCGGGATTTCGAAGGTGCAATCCTTATACCGCTACGGGAAAAAACTTGTTCTTTGGCCTCCCGCCTCAACCGCAACTGAGCTTTATTTCGACGGCACTTGGGGGACTGTGAGCGATTCGTAAAAAATCGCTACGTCGTGCATCTGCTCAGTGGTTAGAGTTGCCGCTACTGGATGCATTAGCGCGTGGAATTCTGACCCGCCCCGATGACCTTTAGCGAACAGCTCAAGCTGTAGCTGTAGGTAGTCAGCGTATTGGCCTGCGAGGTTGGGATACACAGCGTTGCGCGGGCCGTCACCCGGCTCATGGCACCGCGCACAGATTGGGGTGCGAGTTTTAGGAGTGCCACCTCGAGCGATGGCATCGCCACGTGCAATGGCATCGCCACGAGCAGGGGCGAGTTCCGAAGTCAGATCGCTACGCAGCGGCTGTGCACTTTCGATCCCGCTGTAATATTGCGCGATTTCGCGTATTTCGTTAGTGCTTAGTCCGACTGCAACGGGCGCCATGATGCCACTGTGTCTCTTTCCCTGGCTGAAAGCTGTGAGGCTGGCTTCGAGATACTCGAATTTTTGTCCTGCGAGTTTTGGAGCCACGCCTGGCCCTCGACCTTGGCCGTCCATGCCGTGCCAACTATTCGAGACAACACCGCAGACAGACTTAGTTCACGCCATTTGAAAAGTGGGAATTAGTCAAAGCAGGTTGCACTATCTTGATGATGGTTTAACATTGCCGCCAATTGGTCGATTATCCTAACGCAGAGGGGGGTTCAAAACAATCAGTTGATCTGACTATCTCGATGCCCCGTAGAATTTCACTCGGATTTTAACCAAGTGCAATTGGTTTTCAGGCAGCGATCGCCAGCCGATGCGCGTCAATTGTGGTAGTGCAACCGTTTGATAAAGTTTGAGTCGACGTAATAAATCCGCGTCCTACTTTGCAGCGGATTAGCGGCACGACTTCATAGATACACTTCTGTGTTGAAACCCATGATAAGACCCTATACGAAGTGCTACTTTATCGAGGGTATCTTGGTGTGTTTGCCAGGGTTGAGCTTGTTGAGACCGGGGGATAGCAAAGTTCACCCCAATCAGTCGTCATTCCATGGTCAATCATAACAAGCAAAACTGACTGCATAACAATTTGGAGCATAGTCGCACAACGACGGACGGTTTGTCGGTTGATCTTGCTTTCGAAAGTCGCTGCGCCATGAATGAGTTGGCATCGTACCAAATAGACTCGATCTAGTAGTTCATTGAGCAGTTGAGACCAATTTGCCTCGCGGTACCACTCCTCCGCCAGCCTTCGAGTTCTCCCAGGGCGAAATTGGCGATTCTCGCGAACCATGCGCCAGAAATAATCGTTTACACATTCGTCGTCCAAGATCGACATCGCGAGCGACTTTTGCTTTTGAAGCCCATCGGCAACATGACCATCTCGGTCAAGGCGGATAATCGTCGACAAAAATCGTTCCAGAGATTCTGCATCGCGCGTTGGCTCGTCAATCCTCCCGTCCCAACGACCGTAGAGTGAGTTTAATGCAATCCAGCGGAAAATCAGCTTTTGGTCTAGCTGATCCGATTCGGGAAATTCCTCCACTGACGCCAACCAGCTAAACGCGCGGTGCAAGCGAATCGGCAACGGATGACTGTCGCCATTACGACTAGCCTTGATCAGTCGCTCTTTGGTCGGTTTCCAGCGACGTCGCAAATCGCGTACGGTTAAGATCGAGGCGGAATCAGCAGGCGTTCCTGACATAGTTGCGTTCACTTGCAGGGATGATACTCACAGTAACGAAACCATCATAATAGTTGCCGAATAGATATTCATCGATAAAGCCGACAATTTCAACCATTGCAGTCCTAAACCCGAGTGACTTTGCTGATTGGTGAAAATTAACCGCCGATAAGTCTCGGACTGATCAAACGGCTGGAACGAGCATTGTTCGGTAACCGCCGCCAATAGTCTATTCAACAGCAAATTCTCCACCCCTCTTCATCTTGCAGCACTTTCATGTTGGTAACACATAGTGGCGTTAAAGGTGAGTACAATACTTCCCTGTTCAATCCAATATGAGACTAGCGGAAAACAGAAGGCGAATTCAATGCGACATCGCGCGCCAAAGCGTTCTGAAAACGAAACACCGTTTCGAACAAGTCCGTCTGCCGTTGCCCGATACTTCTTCCATGACTGTGAACGATTCTTTCGCTTCAGCGCATCAAGTAGCGATCAGAGAAAACGTGAAAACGTTCCTGAAATGGAATTCAACCAGAGTCCGTTGATGAAGGCAATTTTCGAAAGCGGTTACCTTTTGCTTCGTATGCGACCATCATTAGTACTCCACCTGAAGGCTTGGAAGATCTATGGATTGCGGTAACCGAAGGACAGCCGGTTTTGATTAAGTACGATGGAGGTAGCAATCCGGGAACACCGCGCACCATTACTCCACGTGGAATTGTTCAGTTGCGAAAGCAAGTTTATCTATCGGCCTACTGCCACCAAGCGAATTGCGAAAAAACTTTTCGATTGGATAAGATTTCGTCGTACCACCGGACGACTGATCTAGTTACTCCACAAACTAAGCTCACCCGGCACATTGAGTTTCCAGTAATGAATCAACTGGGAGTATTGGGGCCAGCAAGATGGTCGGTAATCTTTGCCCCACCCGCCATACAAAAGATATTGCGGCAGTCCATTGGGATTATCAAGGACCGACCTCGCAAAACTAAGCTCAGGATTTGTGAAGTCAGTCCAGTTGAAACCGAACCCGGTTCCGGGTTGAATTATCGCGACCACGTCTGGCTTGCATTTGTTTCCGTAGTAAAGCGCCTGGAATGTGGCACAGGCTTCGCCGCAAATGTACAGGAGAC
>JANMNK010000693.1:0-1577 GCA_031373875.1 Pirellulaceae bacterium
GAATGCATCGGCTTGGTCCCTTGGTATCAGGATCGTAGCCTTCGACTCTCGCGGAATGGCATTGCGTAGACTGCCACCTTCGACGCGGACGATGCAAAGCCCGAATTTGTGATGCCCGTGCCATAGGATTCGATTCATGACTTTGTTGGCATTCGCGCGGCCAAGGTGTATATCCATCCCAGAATGCCCCCCCGTCAAGCCGCGAACATGCAGATCGAATGCAAGGCAATCTGCCGGAGCACTTTCTGGCGAATACGACGCTTTAGCAGTGACATCCGCGCCGCCCGCGCAGCCAATCGTCAGTTCGTTGTCCATCTCGGTGTCGAGGTTCAGTAGCACTTTGCCTTTCACCCAACTTGGGTCAAGCTCCTTGGCGCCCGTCATTCCGGTTTCTTCATCAATGGTAAACAAACACTCCAGCGGCGGATGCTTCATAGTTTTAGATTCGAGTGTGGCAAAAATTGTCGAAACACCGATGCCGTTATCCGCGCCGAGAGTGGTACCTTCGGCGCGAACGAAATCGCCGTCAATCAGCATTTGGATGCCTTGCGTGTCGAAGTCAAAATTTGAATCCGAGTTCTTTTGCCAAACCATATCGATGTGCGACTGAAGCACGACCGTGGGATGTTTCTCGAAGCCGGGGCTCGCCGGTTTACGAATAAGTACGTTGCCCAGTGCGTCCGTCAGCGTTTCGAGACCCAGTTGTCGTCCACGGTTTGCTACAAATGCGCTTACGGCCGCCTCCTTCTTCGAAGCACGTGGAACGGCGTTGAGGTCGACAAATGCGTTCCAGAGAGCGGTTGGTTCGAGTTTGCGAATGGATTCGTGAGCGTTCATATCGAGTGACTTTCTGAGGTTTTTTGAGGATTTTTCTTTGATCTTTAATTACAAATGGCGGGAGAAGACTTTGGCTCGAATTTTCAACGCGAACAGCAAAGCAAACTACTTTCGAGTTCGACATTATACGGCGAGGTTACCGTTTTACGCGAGTGCTAGGTCGAGCACCAACATGACTGCAAAACCGAGAATTGAGCAGATAGCGGCCAAATTCACATTGTCATTTCTAAGCGATTCGCGAATGAGTTCATCGACGACAACATTGATCCGGGCTCCTGCCGCAAAGCTAATCGAATAAAGTAACATCGGTACAGCTAGGACCAAGGAGTCTGCGCCTCTTCTTTTGGCAGTTTCACTTCACTCATCTCCGTTCAACTAAGGGCTGTCGTTGTAGCAAATCGGGCAAGGACCATTCCCCAGTTGATAGCCAATATCCCGACTACCATGTGAAGCAATAGATTACCGGAAAAGTAGAGCCATTCGGAATCGCGCATCAACGCGTTGCTTTCAAAAGCGAACGTCGAGAACGTTGTGAATGAACCCATAAATCCGGTTAGGATAATGAGTCGCGATTCGCCACTAATCACCATTCGATCATCGGCAAGTGTCCATACGAACCCGAACAAAAGACAGCCCAACAGATTGACGATAAGTGTGCCCAGAGGCAATTCGCCTCCGTATACTCGTTGAACAAAACCGGCTAACCCATAGCGTGCCAAGCACCCAATTCCACCAGCGAG
>JANMNK010000747.1:0-3389 GCA_031373875.1 Pirellulaceae bacterium
ACTTGAATTTCCTCGGGCGCTTTTTTGTGAATTTGAAGGCTTGGGTTTTGTGCACCGTCTAGCAATCGCTCGCCAGGAACGTCCCGTACCAACGCAGGTGCATTCTCACTCGTTCGGTTACCGGCGGTCACTGGCGAACCAGATGGCGAGAAGGTCGTTGGCTGTGAATTAACGCGACTGTTGGTACCCATTGCGGTTGGATCAACAGCGTCGGGAACAGCACGAACTGGAAAAGCCGGTTTACCGGAGGGCGAGATCGTTGGAGGCGCACCAATCGGCGGAGCAAACTTGGCGGTACCTTGTGGATCAACAGCGCCTAATTGCTGGGCTTCGTCAACGAGCGGTTTGGTGTAAGGATTATTTGAATCAAATTGGCCAGGGACTTGTATCTGAGCTGGCAGAGATGGTTTACCGATGACGGGTGGAGCTACTAAACCGCCATTGTTGCCGGTTGGTTGAAGCTGCTGTGACGGCGATTGGGGAATGTTCTGTGCCGAAGTCGTCGGAAATGGTGTACCGAAGGGAGAAGCAGGAACGCCGCCGTCTTGAAAAGCAGCCTGCTCTACGGCATCAACTGCGGAAGAATCGTCTTCTGCATTGTCGTGATCGTTCAAACTGGCGTTGGCTGTCTGTGGATTTGCAAAGGCTGGAACTTGAGCAATCGTATTCGAATCGCCTTGCTGGTTGTCTTTTAAAAATGTCGACAATGGCGCAACAGGGTAAGTAAGATCTTGTTGAGCGTCTTCGTTCGTAGCATAAGAATCGTTTGCGCGAACGATTTGGCCTGGCGGTGGTGGCATATTGAAGGCAGCGCTGCCGTCACCTGCTCCTCCGCGATACGTTCCATGCGAATCGATTGGAATAGGCACAGGCTGCTGTTTTGAATAATCGGGAATCTGCGTAACCGTGGAGGGACGCTCACGCGAATCTTTTTGCGCAACGGAGACCGCCAACAGCCCAAGGGCAAATGTCGCGAACACCACAGTTAATGCGAGTACTACTTGTTTCATTTGCCGGACATCCCTGTCGAAAAGGCAAATACGAAAATCTGATTAAAGGCTTGTGTGTGGTAATTAGCAAAAATGCAGGTCTTTGGAAAAGACCAAAACAGGCATTGAATGGTATTGTTTTCCAGTGTAGGCCGGTTTTTTATTTTTTCTTGCGTTAAGATGCCTTGCATCCCTATGCTAGCAGCGCCACGTAATCGTTATTTTCGACAACCGCAATAACCTCACATGAGGAAAGCTCCATGGATACCTTGAACTCGCGTCGACCCGCAAGCAATCAATTGCAGAATTGGCTTGAACGAGCCTCTGAACTCGGCGCTTCCGACCTTCATTTAGCTGTGGGGTACCCTCCTGTCATACGTCAACACGGGGACCTTATGGAGTTAGATGGCAATCCACTTGGCTCCAACACTGTTGCGGATTTGTTTCGAACAGAACTAAGCGAAGACGAATGGAATCGCTTTCTTCAACAACGAAACCTCGACTTTTCGCTTGAATTCTCAAGCAAAACCGAACGTTGGCGCTGTCGCGTAAATCTGTTTTTCGCAAGCGGGCAAGTCGGCGCTTGTCTGCGCATCATCGCGAATCGAATCCCCGAATTGCAATGGTCCGGTTTTCCGCGACAGCTAGCAATGCGATTGGCAAATTTGAATGATGGGCTCGTTCTCCTTTGTGGTGCAACGGGTTCTGGCAAGACGACCACGCTAGCACTTCTTATTCAACTTTTAATGGAAAGAGGCAATTGCAGAATTGTAACAGTCGAAGAACCAGTCGAGTATTGCTTTCCAAGTAGTGCGACGACGCTGGTTACACAACGCGAGGTTGGCGTGGACGTCCAGTCGTTTGCCGATGGATTGAAGTATGGACTACGCCAAGACCCGGATGTGATTATGGTGGGCGAAATTCGAGATTACACGACAGCGCAAATGGCTCTCAGCGCGGCCGAGACGGGACATTTGGTTCTGGCGACATTGCATACGAGGGACTCCAAAGGAGCTATCACTCGATACGCGGATCTATTTCCGATGGAGTCCCAGCGGGATGTCCGATCGCAACTTGCGTTGAGTTTGCGATCCATTATCTGCCAACGATTATTGCCTGGTTTGGAACGCGGTGACAAACGAAACTTGGCGTTGGAAGTTCTTTGGAATACGAGTTCCATATCGAGTTCTATTCGCAGCGGAAAAATTGAAAGCATCGACAACACAATCGTAACTAGCCGCGATGAAGGCATGATTCCTTTTGACGAATCGATTCGCGTTCTTCTCCGCGCCGGCTGCATCACCCGCGCGGTCGCTGAATCCAACGTGACGGACCCCGCCGCGCTCAACCGAATGTAGTGTAATTCAATCGATCCCACTCAATCGCTTCTATTCTGATTGAAGCAAAAAAAGCATTACGACTAGTTTAAGCAACCACGACTGTTGTCAGAAAAGTTTATACTCAGCCACGATGCGGAGGGGTGCTTGTTGATGGCAAGAGTGCCAAAATCGCGAACGCGATTACCAATAAAATTACGAATTTGATTTCGTTCTGGCTCAGTAATTGAACCAACTGTATTGCGATCATGAAGTCTTGAGGTGGGGACTCATGAACAGTAGTGTTGAACTGCCGATAGCCGTCTTCTAGCACCAATCGATGAAGCGTCAACAAAAATAAGCAATGGACAAGAGCAAATGCTGTCAGGATGGCAGTAGCTGCAATTCGGACGCGGTAATTATTGCGAAGATAAACAGGCAGAATTGCTGCAACGAGTATGGCTAAGTAAAGAACCCAACGCATGATTTAATCAACTACCTATAACAGCCCACAAAAAACCAATTGCTACGACGCCAACTAAATAGAAAACGGGAAGCCTGCTGAAATAGCTCCCGGCATCATTGTCTTCTTCCGCGAACTTCTTGCTCAGAAAGGGTGCGATCTGCCTGATGCGCTTTGGCGAGGCAGATTTAGCGGGTTTCTTGTTGCATAAGATCGCTGACGGAAGGTTTAGTAGCTAGAAAGTTCTTATATACGGTATCCCAAATCAAGCTTAGCAGTATGCAGCGAAGTGTTATTGCGCGCTGAGCGCCAGCACGGTGCCAACGCATTCCGGATAGTTTCATGCGTTCGCTTACGATTTGTTTGCACGCAGATTCTACTACGCCACTACCGATGGGGTAATCTTGGTCCTTCATCGTTGCGTAGTCCATAAATCGTCGGTATCGACGCAGGTATTTTTCTGCTTTCTCTGCTTCATTGGTCGCGGTTCGAGTGAAGCCGTAAAGCTCACGCATTTTCGCGATCGAACGCAACACACGACCATGACCGCCAGGTTCCAACAGTAGTTTTCTAGTTCGTTCAAGCCACTCTTGTCGCTTCGATTTGTCCTTGCCAAATTTC
>JANMNK010000764.1:0-10246 GCA_031373875.1 Pirellulaceae bacterium
CTCTGAGGTCTAGATCGTGTGTTGGATTAAGAAAAAAATGGAAGAGCTGGTTTCGCGAATAAAGCGCGATTGTCCCAATGAATGGTACGGGAATGCCAAGGTGGCAGCAACAGGAATCGTCAAACCACGCGTTTTTCGCACTCCGATACAAGTCCCTTGTAAAGTCGCGCGATCTAGCCGGTTTCCCTGCAATTCTTCCAGAAAGCATTCGCCGCCTGGCTTACGAAATAGAACCCAGGCTGTTGGGGAAAATCCCGGCAAAATCCGGATTTTTAGCGAATTCGCTTGCGAAAGCTAGCGCAACGTCGGTCCGAGCACCCAAAGGACCAACCATTCGAAATACTTTTTGTGAGCTGCGGTTCAGTAAGTCAATTTTGGTTCGCAACTCGACGGTTAGTTGACCTTCGAATAGCAAATGCGGTTGGACATAGACTGTCTGGCAGTCGTCTTTTAAAGCGTCACCAAGGACTTGATCTACCGTTGGCTCTGCGGCCGCAAAGAATCCAGTGGTTATCCAGCGGACTGGAGTGGACAATCGCCGTTTTTCCACCAGTAACAGCATTTGCTCAATTGCTCCCGGGTCCGAAGCTCCACGTCCAATCATGCAAAGTCCACAATTCTCTAAGTCGACGGCTGGTTCCTTAGACAGTGACTCCAAGAATCGCGTATTGGATATTTGCACTGCTGCGTCCGATGCTCCCAGGGGGAGGGATTGCCCCAAGCACGTCATATCAAGTCGATTAGCTGCGGCTTGGACTTCGTTTGGAATATCCAATTTGGCATGGCCGGCCGAGAAAAGTAAAATCGGGAGCACGGCAAAATGAGTGCAACCTTGACCAGACAGTTCTTCAAGGGAGTCTTCGATGGATGGCGTGGCCAATTCCAAAAAGCCAGCTTGGACGGGATTATTTGGAAAATACCGTTTGATGCTTTCTGCAAGCGTCAAGAACTCGCCGCAACCCACGGAGTTTCTTGTGCCGTGACCAACGACTAAAAGCCCCGCTGGTGTTGTTCCTGGACTCTGCACAGCAAACTCGATAGGTTAAGTGTTTTGACGGAACGGCGTGCCCCGAGCAAAGTCATAGACGTGAAGACCGCGTTGCTCGAATGCGATCACGGTATAGAACGGAGGTGCAGTTTGAGGGGAGTTGTGACGCCAAAAACCGTGAGGCTAACGCACTTACCTCAATGCTATTTGTACGGATGGCCGACGAGAGCCACACGGTGCATTGCAGAACCGTGGGCTTGGATGTGCACGCTAACTGGGCCAATTTTGTGATTGGGCAAAAGCAACGATTAAGCTTCTTCCATCACTTCGGCTTCGCGGGAGTCGGCAACTTCGCCAACTTGGCCCTCGTACTTCTTCGTTAGTTCTTGGATTTCTTCCTTGGCGGCATCTCGATCGTCTTCGCTGATGGTCTTTTCCTTCTCAGCCGTTTCGACGGCCTTATTGCCATCGCGACGAATAGAGCGGATGGCCACACGAGCTTCTTCGGCCAGTTCCTTGATGCGGGCGACCAATTTCTTTCGAACGTCCATGCTCAGAGCGGGGATATTGATTCGAATAATGCGGCCATCGCTCTGAGGATTGAGGCCGAGGTCGCTAGCAACAATTGCCTTTTCGATTTCCTTGATAATGCTCGGATCAAACGGTCGAATGACGAGTTGCTGTGGTTCGGGAGCGGCAACCGATGCAAGTTGTTTGAGCGGGCTTTGAGAGCCATACGCGGCCACGCGAACAGAATCGACGAGCCCCGGATTCGCGCGACCGGTTCGGATTCCGGCCAAGTTATTTTTCAGAACCGCGACCGCTTTTTCCATTCGCTCTTTGCAGTCTTTGATAATTACTTGCGTGCTCATGTTTGTTTCCTTTTCAATGTTGCTGAGCTAAAGGGGATGCTGAGCTTATCGGTCATGCAGTCGGTGCTGCACCTTTTAAGTGATAGCCAATTCTGCATCGTCAATCAATCAGAGGCGAATCCAGAATTGGAATTTTCAAGCGAAGATCGACGAAGCTGTTGGGTTAAGTGTTCGACGCCTTGTTAGAAATTCGGGTTCCGACCCGTTCTCCCATGACCGCGCGAACGATGTTCCCTTCTTTTTTGAAATTGAAAACAAGGATCGGCAAATCGTGCGTTCGGCATTGAGCAATCGCAGTGCTATCCATCACTTTCAGATTTTGTTCAATAACAGCTTCGTATGTCAGTTCGCGGTAAAGTACTGCGTGTGGATTCTTTTCGGGGTCATCACTGTACACGCCGTCGACCCGGGTCGCTTTCAGAACGATATCTGCATCGAGCTCCAATCCACGTTGCGCGGCGGCAGTATCCGTTGTAACAAATGGACCGCCTGTCCCTGCCGCAAGGATAACGATGCGTTGTTTCTCCAGGTGGCGAATGGCTCGTCTGCGGATAAACGACTCGGCCACTCCATCCATTCGAATCGCGGACATGACACGAGTCTGACAGCCGATCAACTCAAGCGCATCTTGCATCGCAAGTGCATTAATAACAGTCGCCAGCATCCCCATGTAGTGGGCCGTGGCCTCTTGAATCATCGAGCCGCTGGCACCCTTGAATTGGCCGCCGCGAAGAATATTCCCGCCGCCGACAACGACGGCGATTTGGCAGCCGAGTTCATGGGCAGACTTGATTTGGCGTGCAATGACACCAACTTCGTCCATGCTGATGCCGCGTTCGCCCGAATGCACCAAGCTCTCGCCGCTTAGTTTGAGAACGACACGATTATAACGGGGGCGATTTCCAGAAGCTGATTCGTCAGGCATAAGTGACTCAACTGGCAAAAGAAGGAATCGTGGGAGAAGATTTTGGTTGCACCGGTGGGTGGACGCCACCAACCGGCCGCAACAACGTGATCTTACATACAACGCTGCAAGCAGATGTTTATAAGCGACTAGCCTTAAGGCTTACGCTCACTTAGGCCGCAGGTTGTTCGCCGAGAACATAATGCACGAACTTGAGGACCTTCATGCCGTTGCTCTTGGCATACTCGCCAACGGATTGCTTATCGTCCTTGACAAATGGTTGTTCGAGAAGAACGCGTTCCGCGTAAAACTGACGGAGGCGGCCTTCGACCATTTTGTCGACGATATTCTCTGGTTTGCCTTCGGCCAATGCAGCATCGCGAAGAAGTTTGCGCTCGCCAGCAACGATTGCTGGATCGAGTTCTTCGGGAGACAAAGCCGCTGGGCGCATCGCTGCAATGTGCATCGACACATCCTTGGACGCAACGTCATTCCCGCCTTCGATTTGGACGAGCACGCCAGCCACGGTCCCGCTGTTATGGCTGTAGCCACCGCAGGCTCCGTCAAAGCGTACCATACGTCCGACTTCAAATTTCTCGCGAATTCGATTGAACAACTCGGCCATTTGTTCGCCAAGCGTCATCGTTGGCTTGCTAGGGGATTTCAGGGCCAGCAACGCGTCGGAACCTGTGACAGGGTTTGCCGCCAAGGCTTGGGCCATATCATTTGCCAACTGAATGAACTCGGTGTTTTGAGCCACCGGGGCGCTTTCACATTTGAGTTCAACCATAGCACCGCTAGGTTTGTCCGCGCCAGAATAAATGCCGAATCGTCCGAACGCTGTTTCGCGATCGGAACGCTTGTCCACCAATTTCTCTCCTCGCTTGCGCAGGATGTCGACTGCCTTTTCTTCATCTCCACCCGCTTCGGTCAAAGCTTGCTTGCAATCCATCAATGGCAAACCGGTTCTTTCACGAAACGCTTTTACAGCCGCAGCAGTAATTTCTGGCATGCGTCTACCCTCTTTCTTTTTCTAATAAATGATTTGCGTAAGCAGTAAGGCGGCTGAATCGCCTTAGAATTAAGATTAAAAAGTCGATCCGGGGGTTCGCCTGTTCCCGTCAATTGGCGATCTACATTGAATCGCAATTGGAGATAGAACTGGCGAAAGAAACCTAGAGCAACGAATTTAGCTTGGAGTCTCTTCGAGACTTTCCTTAGCAGCGACATCCGCCATGTTGTCGGATGAAACCTGCGATTTTTGCAGTTCTGGATTCACCGACTTGCCACTTAGAACGGCATCGGATAACTGCGAAATGATGAGTTCGATGGAGCGAATACCGTCATCGTTTCCTGGGATCGGCAAATCGACTGTGGTTGGATTGCAATCGGTATCGATCAACGACACGGTGGTAATGCCCAACGTGCGAGCTTCGCGAACCGCATTCTTTTCTTTGTTGGGATCGACGATAACAAGGCACTCTGGCAATCGGTTCATCGTTCGCAAACCATTCAAGTTTCGATAGATCTTGCGATATTCGCGATTGAGCGCCGATTGCATTTTTTTGGAGTAGGTGTTTAGCTCGTCGCCGTTGATGATCTTCTCAAGCTCTTCCAGGCGAGTCATTCGATTGCGAATGGTTCGGAAGTTGGTCAATGCACCGCCAAGCCAACGTTCGCTGACAAATGGCATACCGCAACGGGTTGCTTCGCGTTCCATAATTTCGGAAGCTTGTTTCTTCGTACCCACAAAGAGTACGAGCGAACCGCCCGATGAAACTTGCGACAGGTATTTTTTTGCTCGCAACAATCCTTTTAGAGTCTCACGAATGTCGATGATGTGAATCAGATTCTTGCGTCCGTAAATATACGGAGCCATTTTCGGATTCCATCGACTGACGCGGTGCCCGTAGTGGACGCCGGATTCAATGAGCTTTTGTACTAATTCACTTGCCATTACCAATTCCTTTTCTTGCTCGAAAGACAATGTTCGATCACATGATCGAGCACAGGCGAACCTTCAGTCCGAATACGAGCCAACATAAAAAACCACGCAGAGAGGTCGTTCTCGCCCATCTGGAGAATTAGGAAAATTCGGCCCACAACGGGCTACGATTTTTTCTCCTAACTCGGGGAAGCCCAATAGAGTAGCGGCAGAATAGGACGATCGTCAACGCATCTTTCCGGTTTTGAGGAGTCATTGTAGGGGGTATTTCCATTTTTCCAGACGCAAAATGGTTTCTTGGACCTCAATTGGAATTACAATGGAATGCTGGTTATCACCAAGTCGCATGGGTTCGTCTTTTCTTCCGGACGTCAACGATATGAATCGCTTCTTCTCGGCTCCTTCAATTTTGTCCTTTGCAATTGCCCTGGTTGCAAGCGGGTGTTTTGGGCAAGACCTCGAGCAGCGGCTTGCACGCGCAGGCCTGGAAATTGTTTGGCAGGGGCAAGCCGTCCAGCCTCGAATTGGACAACCACCGGTTTCGGTTGTCGTCTATCCACACCCCACGATTCGCAAACAGATCGTTCAAGTTCGAATTGGTGATCGTATTATCGAAACTTTTCACGGCGACGCCGTTGATGAAGAAGCTTGGGAAAAGAAGCTGCTGGACGCGAGCGCCGTTTCGATTGGCAAGGTGGGGGCACTTGGTGGCACACCCAAGCTGGGTCTCGCCGGGGCACAGCGAAAAGCCCAAGCTATCGCGGACCGACTTTCGAGCCTTGGCAAGAAAGCCATTGTGGATACTCCGATCGACCGGCAGATGATTTACTTGGCTGTAACAAATGAGGACGGAACAATCCAAGTTTTCGATGCCGAGACTGGAGATCGAATTTGGATTGCAAACATCGGGATGCCCAACTTGCCAACTTTACCTGCTGGGATAAACGACGACTATGTTGCTGGCATCAACGGCTCGGATTTATACTTGCTGCGTTTGACCGACGGAAAAATTCTCGATAAACGTCACTTGAAAGAAACGCCTGGTGGTGGCTCAGTAACGGCTGGCAATCGAATTTTCGTAACAAATATTGACGGCAGCATGATTGGGCTCAACCTGATCAAACGGGAAGAATATCCATGGTATGCGCGAACAGGTGGTTTTTGTCAGTTGCCCCCAGTGCTGTCCCTGGATCGCAATTTTATCGCATGGCTGGCTGAACCCAATTACGTTTTTATTTCCATGCTAGGCGAGCGTCCGGAGATTTGGAGTCGATTTCAAACTCGGGATCAAATCGCCAGTAATCCTACACCCGTGAGCAGCGGCTACATCATTACAACGTTGGGTGGTTCGATCGTACGCGTCGGATTGCCGGGGCCTGAAACAACAGTTACTCGCGAAGATTCAATGGTCTGGCGATACAACTCAGGCAGTCCCATTCGGCAAAGCGCTTATGCTGGCGGAGACACCGTATACGTACCTTACGTGGATGGTCGTCTGATGGGACTGGATATGCAGACGGGGTATCCTAAATGGGATGAACCTGTGATTGGTGTTCGGTCCGTGGTTGCTTCGACGGAAACAAAAGTGTTCACCGTTTCGTTGGATCAGAGTCTTGAAATCATCGATGGCGCGACAGGTCGCAAGCTGACGTCGATACGAATGCCGAAAGGCCATTTCCATTCCAACGTGGTGAATGATCGAATTTACTTCTTCACCGACGATGGTCGAATGTTGTGCATTCGTGAAAAGGGTCAAATCGAACCCAATTTCCATCTGGAAAAGCCCACACTCAAACCGAAAGACGAACGCTCAACACCCAAACCTACCGAAACGCCAACGGAGTCTTCGAGCGAAGCCAACCCGTCTGATCCTTTCGGAGCAAGTCCCTTTGACTCTGGTGACTCAGGCTCAACGCCTTCGACGGATGACCCTTTGGGCGGAGCAGACTCGGTCCCATCAAGCGATGATCCATTTGGTGGTGGCTGATTCAAGCCCCAATTGGCAACGGCCAATAACTTCGATCAACTTATATTGACCGAGTTTATGTTCAGTGCGGCGTTCTCGTCGCCGCTAGAGGACATGCTGCGGATTCGATCTTTCCTTTAAGCGACAATGCCCTGCTACGAATCCCTTTTGCAGTTCAACTTTGCTGCAAATTTCTGACTTAGTCGTCCTTAACTGCTTGACCAAGCGAGCGTTTAGCCGTAAACCATGGTCACTAATCGCGGTGTCTTTTTCCGCAAACCGATCGCGATCGATCTGAATCGCGGTTTGCTTGACGACAATTAACGAAGGACCTCAATACGGTGGATGATTCACCGAAAATTGTTCGTGCTCTTATCAGTGTCAGCGACAAAACCGGGCTAGTTGAATTCGCTCGTCGATTGACCAAAGCCGGAGTGGAAATCTACAGCACGGGCGGAACTCGCACGCATCTCGTCGCCAGTGGCGTGGATGCGAAGGACGTTTCTGGATACACTGGTTTTCCCGAAGTGATGGGCGGCAGAGTGAAAACGCTCCATCCTAAAATCTTCGGTGGAATTTTGGCCAGACGCAGTTTAGCGGATGATCTTCAAGCCATGCAGGATAACGATATCCTGGGATTCGAGTTAGTCGTTGTCAATCTGTATCCCTTTCGCGAGACGATTGCCCAACCCAATGTCACGCGCGACGAAGCAATCGAGCAGATCGACATCGGTGGGCCAAGTTTGATTCGTGCGGCGGCTAAAAATCATCTTTATATAACCGTTGCCACCAATCCGTCGCAGTATGAAGATATCCTAGCCGAGTTTGAAACGAACAATCGAACTTCGCTGCCCCTTCGTCGACGATTGGCTCGCGAATGCTTTGCGTCCACGGCTGCCTACGATCAATGCATCGCTCAGTATTTGTTCGAGCAGGATTTCCAACAGGAAACATTTCCTCCACTTTTGACAATTCAGGCCGAGCGTCAGGCCACGTTGCGCTACGGTGAGAACCCGCATCAACAGGCAGCCGTTTATCGTTTGCCTGGTTCACAAGCCGCTTCGCTGATTACCGCCAAGCAGCTTAATGGCAAAGAACTGTCGTACAACAATTTGCTTGACCTCGATAGTGCGATGCAGATGGCGCTCAGTTTTACGCGTCCTTCGGCGGTCGTTATCAAGCACAACAACCCCTGCGGCGCGGCGAGCGCTCATAAGTTATCGTTCGCTTGTCGAAAGGCACTCGCGGGAGACCCTCTCAGCGCGTTCGGCGGCGTCATCGGATTTAATAAAACCGTAGATGCAGAAACTGCAGAAGTGCTCTGCGACCCCAAACTATTTATCGAAGCGATCGTGGCGCCCGCATTCGATCCCGAAGCGATTCGTCTGTTGACTACGAAACCCAAGTGGCGCGAAAATGTTCGACTCATGGAACTGGGGGCGGGTGTCAAACTCGATCACGGTAGCAGCTATCGATTTATTGGCGGTGGCTTGTTGGTGCAACAGTCCGACAGTCTTCCTTCAGCGTATTTAGATTGGCAGACGGTAACCGACGCAAAGGCCTCGGATGCGTTATGGGATGACATCGCGTTTGGCTGGGAAATGGTCCGACACGTTAAGAGTAACGCAATCGTGTTGGCGAATGACGAGTCGCTTGTCGGCGTTGGTGCAGGCCAAATGAGTCGCGTCGATAGCGTGGAAATCGCGATTGAAAAAGCTGGGCTGCGATCGCGAGGAAGCATTCTGGCATCCGACGCGTTCTTCCCTTTCCCGGACTCCATCGACCGAGCCGCAGCAGCAGGTGTCGTCGCGATTGTGCAGCCAGGTGGTTCAAAGAAAGATGCCGAAGTGGTCGCAGCTTGCAACAAACATCGCATCCCAATGATCTTTACTGGGCAACGTCACTTTAGGCACTGATTCCCGCAAATTACGACACCCTATCCATGCCCAGCATCCTTGACCGGATCATCGAAACAAAAAAACGTGAAGTCGATGAGCTTCGCGCGTCCATTCGCCAAAGAGATTGGGACGTTGCGATCCGGTCAGCACCGCCTGCTCGCGACTTTCTCGCCGCGTTGTGGGGCTACAACGAAATACGCTTGATTGCCGAAGTTAAAAAGGCAAGTCCATCGAAAGGCATCATCCGCGAGGATTTTGATCCCGTCGCCATCGCGAAAAAATACCAATCGGCCGGTGCGGCGGCCCTTAGCGTGCTGACCGATGTCGACTACTTCCAAGGTGCGTTGGAATATCTCGTTGCGATTCGCAAGACAGTCCATCTGCCGTTGCTTCGTAAAGACTTTATTATCGACGAGATCCAAATCGACCAAGCTCGCATTGCCGGCGCGGACGCGGTGTTGCTCATTGCCGAATGCCTGTCACCAATCAGGCTCGACGCGTTGTACAAACATATCCGCAGTCTGGGCATGCACTGCTTGATGGAACTGTACGATCCGGCCAATCTGCCGCAAGTTCTCGATAGTGGCTGTCCGATCATTGGCGTAAATAACCGAGATCTCCACACGTTTGAAGTCGATTTGAACCATACGATTCGATTGCGCAAGCAAATACCTGCGGACCGATGCATGGTCGGTGAAAGCGGTATATTCAGCCACTCCGATGCACAATTACTTTTCCAATCGGGTGTTCAAGCTATCTTGGTTGGCGAGTCCCTGATGCGACAATCGGATATCGAATATGCCGTTCGCAATTTGCTTGGTAAAGAAAGTTAAGAGCTTATGGCCGTACTAATCTTTGGACACAAGAACCCCGATACCGACGCAATCTGTTCGGCTCTCGCGTACGCCGATCTGCTCCAGCGCACAACTCGACCCGACGCTGTCGCAGCTGCCTGCGGCCCTCCAAACAAGCGAACCGAATATGTGTTGAAAAAAGCCGGTGTGAACGCGCCAAAAATCGTGATGGACATTAGTCCCGATGTAGGCGATGTCTGCAACAAGAATCCAGTTACAGCTCGCGAGGACGACGCGTTTTACGAAGTCTATGAGCGTATGCAAAAATTGGACTTGAGCGCCATACCCGTTGTGGACGAGCAAGGACTAGTAGTCGGAATTTTGACTCTGCTGGATTTATTGCGAGTCGTCATGGAAGGCGATGTGGACCCGATTCGCGCCCGAAAAATTACAAGCAGTGTCGACAAAATTCGTGATGCCGTACACGGTGATTATCAAACGTCTATCGACACCACAGATTTACGTGAGTTCATGGTCATGGTGGGAGCCATGAGCGCCGAGGGGTTCACTCAACGATTGCGTCAGTATCCTCCGGACCAATTGCTTGTGGTGACCGGCGACCGGCCAACTATTCAATTGCCAGCTTTGGAACACGGCGTGCGGGTAATGGTCGTTACCGGCGGTTATCAATTGTCTCCGGGTGTTTTGCAATTGGCCAAAGCTTGTAAAGCGACCATTATCACCAGCTCATTTGACACGGCCACGACGACAATGAGGATCAAGTCCTCTCGAATTATCAAACCTGCGATTAGCCGTTCGCCCATTTGCTTGTCATCGAAAATGTCAGTAACGTTGGCACGCGAACAAGTTAGCAAGACA
>JANMNK010000781.1:0-4328 GCA_031373875.1 Pirellulaceae bacterium
AATGGGCGATGAGGGACTCGAACCCCCGACCCTCTCGGTGTAAACGAGATGCTCTAACCAACTGAGCTAATCGCCCTGGGACAGACTTGAATGGGGATCAAATCTGTATTGTGTTCTATTTGGGACGCATTGAATTGAATCGGGTTCGCTGAAACCCTGGCTGTGTTCAAATATATTAAAACTCGAACAGAACATTAGTGTGCTGGCACACAAGCAATCCAAGCATCAAGCTTTAAAGGGACGGTGTCAAACGGCCACGGCGAAGGCGTCTTTGGGCTCGCAGGTGGTTGCGACGCTTAATTTCGCTGGGTTTTTCATAAAACTCCCGACGACGCATCTCTTTTTTCAAACCGCTTCGCTCGACAAGCTTCCTGAAACGACGTACTGCCTCTTGAATGGTTTCCCGGTCACGGACCAACAATCTGACCATGCATGCCTCCAAAAAGGTATTGAAATACACTCAAAAACGAAAACCACGCGTCAACTGGGCGCGCGACAAAAATAACACAACCCGATTTTGGGAAGTCCCGTAGTTTAACGGCGGTATCTGTTTAGGTCCAGGGCGTCTTGCGATTCTTCTAGCATTATTATCGCCCCGCCAAACCGCTTTTTCGTGGCGTATTTCCTGGTTTACTCAATAATTCGGGCCGATTTTGTGAACAACAGGACTAAGTGCTCGATGTGTTTACCCTGGCCTCATCTAACCGGACATCTGTACGTTTTCAAAATACTGACACTCTGAAGTTTCAGAATTTTGAAGTGCAACAATCGCCTTAGCTTTCATTTGCCTCAAAACGACGATTATGTCCGCTGATTGACCGCGCTGGCTCTGCATATGGTCCAGGGCTTCACGAAGATTATTACAACGGCCATTTCACGCTTTCGTGAGTCATCCCCTACTTCGCTTTTAGGTTCACACTTGGACGATACATGAATGCTAGCACTGCAAAGACTGACTTTGACGTTAGGATTCGTATCTTGCGTAGATTCGCTGACACGAACTTTTTGGCAATCCTGAAACGGTATGGCGTGAATGGTCGATGGAAAAGTTAGGCGGGACGTGTTCATCGGTGCGTTTTTAGGTTGCCGTCGAAATACGTTTTTCGCTGCGTCCCCGCGTTTTCTCTTGGCTCAGTTCCTTTCCTGAAAGTACCCCTCGTGCACGTAACTGGCACTTCTGCTTCCACTGCGACCGAAAGGGCGATTGCTCTGTTGGAGTTGATCGACGATCGACACGACGAACTGCTCGAGCGCGTCGACGAGCTGTCAGCGCGCGTCGACCAAGTTTTGGCAGAGTTTGGGACAAAGAAAAACACACCGACACCCATTGTCAATTCGGTGGAATCGCTTGCCGAAGACATCGTCGAAGAAATGCCTTCCGACGAGTAGAAGCAGCGTCAAGCGTTTCAGTAAGCACGCCGTCTCGACTTGTCTATGTGTTTGACAGTCGTGTTTAAATATCTTGTTCGTCGGCGCCTGGGTCTAAGTGACCGGACTTGTTGATCGCGCGGAACAAACGAAGGCTGATCAAGAAACTGACAACGAACCCAGTTAAGCCTAGCAGAGAAACGTCTTTCATTCCCATCGGCCCCGGTTGCAAGAAGAGCAGGGGTGGTACTTTGTAGGCGAGCAGGACTGACGAGCCAAGAAACAGCGAGCTGGTCAAAATCCCCATGACCAACCGATTGATCGACGGGCTCAATCCTCGATGCGACAGATGCACGTCAAGTCGGCCATCTCCGACGATTTCCAGCAAGCTACTGATTTGCGTCGGCAGCCTTTCGACAAAACTTTCCAACTCGACATAGATTCTTCGCAGCCGTTTAGCTTGGCGAGCGGGTGACAATCGACGAAACCGTATTTTGCGGAAAAACGGTTGCAGGGCTTCAATCAAACTGAAATGCGGGTTGAGCTGGTGCAGGACTCCTTCAAGCGTGATCAAGGTCTTGATCAGCAAAGCCGTTTGCGATGGCAGGACGATGCGATGACTGTGCAAAATGTCCGTCATGTCGTTGAGTGCGCCGCCCAAGTCAAAACTGTCGAGAGGCTGGTATCCGTAGTTGGCAATCAGATCGGCGACATCGTTGCTTAATTGGCTTTCATCGAGCTTGGCAGGTGCTTTTCCGACGCGTTTGACTAAGCTCGTCAACAACGCGGCATCGCGTGTTGCGACCGCCATCAGCATTTCTTCGACAGATTCGCGGAGTCGATCGTCGAGTCGACCCACCATTCCAAAATCGATGAGGGCGAGGCTGTTGTCGTCGCGCACCAAAACGTTTCCCGGATGGGGATCCGCATGGTACACACCCAATCGAAAGATCATTTCGATGTAGAGCTCGGCAGTGCGTTTGGCAAGAGCTTGGGACGTTTCCAACCGACTGGGGTTGCTGCTGACTTCAGAAATCGAACATCCGTCTACACGCTCCATTGTCAAGACAGCTTTGGTTGACAATTTTGGAAAAGGGGTCGGGACATGAATCCCGTGAAAGTTCTTGAGCTCGCGGCAAAAAAGCTGGAGATTCTGCAGTTCTCGATTGAAATTCAACTCGCGGCGGAGTGTCCTCGATAATTGCTCTACTAGAGCCTTGGGCTGCCAAGCTGCGATTTCAGGAATTCGCTCGGACAGTGTCGCCAATCCGGCTAGAACGTCTAGGTCTTCATGAATCGTTTTCTCGATGTCGGCATGCTGGACCTTGATAACAACGCGAGTTCCGTCGTGCAGGACGGCCGCGTGAACTTGGCCAATCGATGCCGAAGCCATAGGTTGTTCGTCGAACGACTGAAACAGTTGCGAGATAGGTTGTTTAAGTTCATGTTCGATCGAAGCGCGGATTTTCTCGGGTGGATCCGCAGGAACATTCGACTGAAGCTGCTGCAGTTCGCTGGCCAATTTCGAACCCACCAAATCTGGGCGAAGCGACAGGATTTGCCCGAACTTGATGAACGTCGGCCCCAAATCAGTCAACGTCATACGGATTCGCGACTCGCGAGAATAGCTTGCCAGTGGCACGCCGTTTTCGTCTTTGATCCAGTCCCTTATAAAGTCGACTTTCAAATTGCTGAGCCAATCGGCCAAACCATAGCGTCGCAATACGACGATGATCTCCTGCCATCGCCGGACGTTTCGATAAAGTTGTGGGATCGCCGATAGATTCATGACGGTCAGAACGTCTTGCCGATGGTAATTTGGATTGGCTAAAACTTGGGAATTCGTTAGTCAGCCGTTTACTCGAAAAGGACCCTGGAATTGAAATATGTGATATCGATTCCTACGAATTTCCCAAGCTTGAAAGTTTACAACAACGTGAAGCTTTTGGGTTGAAATTCCTGGACAAGCCAAGTGGAAATGAATTGAAACAGCAAATTGGTTTCGATTCGTTGCGAATTGCTAACCAATGCTGCGTCAATTGTTTCCATTGCAGTTTCAGAAATTGCAATCGCACGTCGATTCACGCGTGGATGCAAGCATTACAAAGATCACACCCTGCAATAGCGTAAACAGAGTGTACGGCACGTTGCTAATTTTCGAGAAGCTTTGCTTCGTAAAAATTACTTGGTATCCAAACCCAAGCTCGCCAACCAGTTGCGTTTCTTGACGCCCGGCGTATTTGTGTCCGCTTCGGCAGTCTGGTTTTTCAAAGCTTGTTGGCGTTCTTCGACAAGTTGTCGATCTCGGGCCAAGCGAGCGCGTTCAAGCGAAAGATCGACTTCCGCTTTGCGGAGCTTATCATCCAATTCAGCTTGGATCGTCCGCAGTCGACCGCGTTCCTGCTGGATAATTTCGTCCGCATCGAGCACCTTGGACCGTTCCGCTTCCATGCTGGCGCCTTCGGAAATAGTGTTCGATTGCGTGGCAAGTAGTTTCTTGAGTTCTTCGATCTCGCGATCCCGACGTTCGATTTCGATTTGACTGGATTGAATCAAATGAGCTAGCGCATCAGGATCAGAGACTCCGTGATCTTGCGGTTCGCTACTAGTTGTTTCTCCATCGAGTTCCATCATCAACAATTTTTTGCGATCGTCCCAAGACATGTTGTCAGGGGATGCCGACGTTGGAGTTGCACGACGCGATTCAGAGGACATCGCGCTAATTTGATTTCGCAAATGGCGGTTTTCTTGCGAAAGTTCATCGGTGCTTTGCTCCGACGATTGCAGCGCATTTTCCAATTGCCGAATGCGGTGTTCGAAGTCTTCGCTGGCGGCAGAATTCTGGACGTTTTCTGCAATGGACAATATTTCTTGATGCAGCCGATCGATTTCGCCGACTAATTGCAATTCTCGTGCTTGCCAGCCTGTTGGATCAGATTGCGATTCACAATTCGTTGTAG
>JANMNK010000820.1:0-2614 GCA_031373875.1 Pirellulaceae bacterium
ACGGACACGAGCAAGTCGTCGTCGCCGAATTCAGGAGTCGGCATGTCGACCAACTCCAGTTTGCAATACTCGGACAGTAGCATGGCTTTCATAGTCACGAAACTCCAATCGGTCGTGCAGCAAGTGAAGTGATAAATTCGATGACGACGGAACTCGCATCGAATGGTTTAGTATTATCGACCAGCCATCATAGGTTGTGCTTCAGGTTTACGCCCTGCGATGGGAATATCCGCCGAAGCAAATATTTCGTCGAGAGATTCAACTACATTCGCTAGCGCCGCATCGCGCGTCTTGCCGCCTAAAGCCGCAGGACTTGGAAACGCCGTAACCGAACCACGATAGCCTTCCGCATACAATTTCTTAGCGATTGCCGAATTGTCGACCAGACCGTCTTTCCTCGGCATCATCCGTTGATCGATACTGGCCAACGAAACATCAAATTCTTCCGGAGAGCTTGCCAAGCGGACGCAGAGAATTTTCTCGACCGTTAAACTCGTCAGATGGTCCAAATTGCCGCCGCCGACAATCCAATTCCAGGAATCGACGACGATGCCAACGTTTGTTGCCGAGCACAGTTTGGCAAATGTCACAAAGCCTTCGACATCGGAAATGAATTTGAATTGTTTGTTTGCTCGGCTCTCCGTTGCCGCCGAAAAATTCAGTGCCACGCTGAGCGACTTGGCTGCAAATTCCTTTGCAATGACCGCAACGCGTTTGCGGAGTACTTCGAAATACTCATGGTACGGCAATCGATCTGTTGCAGCAGGAATCTGAAGCACACCAATTTGAGCGCCAACATGCGAAGCCACTTCTGCGACTTTGGTAATTTCGATCAGCTTTTTGGCAAACTCTTCTTCGCTGGCATCCAAGTTGATTGGGATTTCAAAAGAACCGATACTCACCTTGGAACTCGTTAGGAAACGTGTGGCACCTTCGAGTGAGCTTCGCTCAGCACGTTTCATCAAGTCGACAATATCGATATCGATGGACCGGAAGCCGTATGTCATTGCCAACTCGATTACTTCGCTTTGGCGTCCCGAAATTCCCAAGGCAGTCGTGTTCAGATTTTTATGCATTTGTGTCCTTTGTTCCAAAAATATGAGACAGCAAGAGGTCGAAAACGTTCAACCATGAAAGAATGAAAAACCGGCTTGTTTAGCCTTGTTTTTTCTGGCTGTTGCAAACATGTAGATGTCGAAAGTATCGCAGAAATTGCAGGGTTTTACTAGGGGGCTCGCTTGCGAAGCTTACGTTGGAGGCTACGGCGATGGATGCCGAGACGGCGAGCCGCTTCGGAAATGTTACCGCCGCAATCCGATAGTATCCGGTGAATATGTTCCCATTCCGCTTGAGCTAGCGTTGGCACAGGAATGGCAGACTCACCCGATTCAATTTCAACTTCTCCATCACTTCGGTTGAACGCCGCCAAGATATCATCGACATCGGCTGGCTTGGGAAGGAAGTTTGCTGCGCCCAATCGAATCGCATCGATCGCCGTTGCTATGCTGCCGAAGCCACTCAAGATAAGGATGCGAGTGTCAGCCCGAATCGCTTTTAGTTCAGGAATCAACGCAAGACCAGATTTGCCTGGCATACGTAGATCAACGACTGCGAGGTCCGTTGGATTGCGCCGAAAAACAGAAAGAGCTTCGTCATAGTTCCCCGCCACCGAAACTTGAAAACCGCGTTCTTCGAAAGCCAACGCCAGTCGATCGCGCAGGACAAAGCTGTCATCGACTAGAAGAATACTTTTAGCTAGTGCGGTCGGGTGGGTCATTAAGTTTTCCTATTGGTCGAAAGGAGGCTTTCTATTCTAAGCTCGAAACACAGATTTGCACGACCTAAAACCGAATATCCCGTTTAGTTAGAATTTCGCGGGAGTGAAATGGTGCATTCGGTTCCTACTCCAACTTGACTGGTATAGGTGATTTCCCCCCCAAGTCGATGAATAACGTTTCGAACCAAAAAAACGCCAAGTCCCATTCCACGACCCGGTTCCTTGGTCGTGAAAAACGGTTCACCCATTCGGCTCAGAGTTTCGGGGCTCATCCCTTCGCCTTGATCGCGAACGACGATTAGCCATTTGTCGTTTTGTTCACTTATCTCAACTGTCACGATTCCCGAAGGTTCACTGGCGTCCAGGGCATTTTGGATGACGTTCCGAACGGCTTGGGATAGAGCTTGAATGGGCAGGATTCCCTGCGACTTGAGGATATTGTCCGGCACCCGCATTTGAACACGACTGGTATCCCTCAAGCCGATCAGTATCTCATCGATCAACCGCCGAATGGTCAAAGGATCCAGTTGCTCGGCAGCCGCTTCACCCGCCCCACTCTTCATGCGATCAAGTATTTCGCGGCACCTATCCAGTTCGCTCCGAATTAGGTCTACATCTTTTCGAACTGCGTCCATCCCAACCGTTTTATCGAGGCGACGCGACAGCTCTTTGGAGATTACAGCGATGGTCGACAACGGCGAAGCGAGTTCGTGTCCGGCGCCGGCAGCTAATGTTGCTAACGCTTCGAGGCGTCGGCTGCGAGCTCGCTGTTCCTCGGCATCTTGAAGCTGAAGTTCGCGAAGATGCAATTCGCGGGCAAGCTCCGTAACAAAGTAC
>JANMNK010000315.1:0-12753 GCA_031373875.1 Pirellulaceae bacterium
GCCAGAGCCATCGTGGCCCACCCTAAAGTCGTCGTCGCGGATGAACCCACGGGAAGTTTGGATGCCGAGACAAGCGAACAGGTTCAAGTGTTGCTACAGCGTCTAAATCGCGAACTGAACATCACGATGCTGATGGTGACCCACGATATCGATGTCGCCTCGATCGCATCCAAGCAATTGGTCCTCAATAGAGGCAAGTTTTTGGAGCGAACAGGGGAAGCCGTCAAATGAATTCCTATGTACTTAAGACTCTTTGGCGTCATTGCACTCGAACTTTGTTGACGGTCACAGGATCCGCCGTAGCTATGTTTGTATTTTGCTTCGTAGGCGCTGTGCAAGAGGGGCTTCATCGACTGACGACAGGTTCCGATGCGGATCGAGTTTTAATCGTTTTTCAAGAGAATCGCTTTTGCCCTACCACAAGTAGATTGCCGGAGGACTATTCGCGGAAGATACGAGAGGTTCCTGGAGTTCGCGACGTCATGCCGATCCAAGTGTGGACCAATAACTGTCGTGCAAGCTTAGACATCATCGTTTTTAACGGCGCTGATCCGACTCAGATTCAGAAGTCGCGTCCCATTAATCTCCTAAGCGGCAACTGGCAGCAGTTTCAATCTCAGCGAGATGCCGCGATTGTAGGGCGCAACGTTGCGAATCGCCGCGGCTTGAAAGTTGGCGACCAATTCTCCATTGGTGATCTATCCGTGCGCATTGCGGGAATCTTTGAATCAACGGTCCCGTCGGAAGAAAACCTAATCTATACAAGCCTTGCGTTCCTTCAGTACACGCGTGGACTTGACGCGGCGGGCCTTGTGACTCAACACGAGGTCGTGTTGAATGATGATTCCGATCCAGATCGCGTTGCGGCCGCAATCGACGCGACCCTCCGTTCAGGCTCCGTGGCAACCAAGACTCGGCGAAAGGGAGCGTTTCAAGCCAGTACACTTTCGGACCTAGTCGACCTCATCGGCTTTGCGCATTGGCTCGGCTATGCCTGTGTTGGTCTTGTGTTGTCTTTAGTTGCGACTACCACAGTGATGAGCGTGCAAGATCGCATCAAAGAATACGCTGTAATTCAGACGATCGGTGTGCGTCCCTTAACCACGATGCGACTGGTACTGACAGAAAGCACTTTGTTGTGCGTGGTCGGTGGATTGTTCGGCACGTCGCTCGCAATGATCGCGCTGAGCTTAGGTGGATTTGCGATTGGAGCCGAGGGTGCTACGATCGCGTTTCGTCCAACATTCACCCTCGCCATTTCAGGAGGTATCGTGTCGATGATTGTAGGGCTCGTTGCCGGAATTGCCCCAGCTATTCAAGCCGCCACCGTGCCGATCGTCAACGCACTCAGGCAGCCATAGTTCGCCTCTCTCAGAGGTCCGAAGTCGCAAACCGTCGTCGCAGTCGTCGGCGCAGAATAGCAACAATTACGGGCAGTGTTTCTCCGCATAGGCACAGGCGATGAAGGCATGCCAGATTGCGACCTTCCCAGAGACTCACTCCAGGCTGCGACTATCGGACTACGAGCCGAATTGTATGCTTAGAGAAATAAGACATTAGGCGTCATCTTTCGTGCACTTCACGAGGGACATCAGATATAGCATTTCAGTACATATTTGAGCCGAACGCTCGTCGTACCGTTGGGCTTCAAACTCGGTGTCGTCAGCTACTTTTGGGTCCTCGTAGCGAATTGGCATGCGGAGATCGCAACCCATTACAAGCGGACAGGCGTCGTCGGCTTGCGAACAAGTCATCACCGCACAGTAATCTGTGCTTGGATTGGGCGGATCGCCGTAAGCCTTTGAGAAGCAAACCTGTGGAGTGGATGAGTCCGAGGCGTAGACACTGTAGCGAGGGTTGGTTGCCGACGGATCATCAGCAATGATCTTGAGACCGCATCGCTGCATGGCTGCAACGGCGCGAGGATTAAAGGCAGTGGCTTCGGTACCCCCTGAGAACGTCTCTACACCGACTAGCCCGTAATATTCGGCAGCAACTTGTGCCCAGATCTGTGAGAGGTGGCTTCGCCGTGAATTGTGAGTGCATATAAAGGTAAGTTTGGCTGGTTCTGATTTCGACAATCGTTCTCGAACGTAGTCGGCCACTTTGGCAAGTTCATTTTTTCGATCGGTTGGGATCACGTCGAAACGAGCTGTTGCTTCCGTCACGTAGTGTTTTAGCTTAGGGTAGAAAGCAGTAGCACTGCCTTCACTTTTTTTCAATGTCATTAAGTTCACCTTTTGTTAAACTATATTTGCTAAAGGGACATCTGCGGACCGCTTCGTCAATCGACCAAGCGATTGCAGCCCGATTGGAGGTTCCATCTGCCATGGAATGATCGCTACGCGATTTGCCTGCACTTCTTTGACTTCGAGTAAGTACTTTTGCTCGTGCGATTGACGTTGTTTCAAAAGTGGATCGGTGAGCGGCAGTGGGCTTAGAACTTGGTTGATCACCCATGCGTAGGGCTCGATCTCTGCGCGACGCAAGTCTCGCTGTAACGCGGCCGCTTCATGCACTGGTGTCGCTTCGGGAAGTGTAATGATCAATACGCGGGTGAAGTTGGGATCGCGCAAACGTGGAAGTAGGTTTTTAACGGCTTCCGGCATTTCGCTGGACTGTCGCGTCACTTCACGGTGATAGGCAAGTGCTGAATCGAGCAGCAGGACTGTGTGGCCTGTCGGCGCCGTATCGAGCACGACAAACTTGTTAGTGCCAGCCGCGACTGCGTCTGCGAATGCCCGGAACACTGCGATCTCTTCTGTGCATGGTGATCGCAAATCTTCTTCCAGCAATGCTTTGCCTTGTTGGTCGAGATTCTTGCCGGCTCTTCTCATGACTTCTGCTGAGTACTTGGCCGTTTCAACTTCTGGATCGATACGGCTGACGTACAAATTCGGCAAACTTTCGTTGTTCATCGAAGCAGCGATATGAGCTGCCGGGTCGGTAGTGGATAGATGCACTTCGTAACCACGCTGAGCGATTGCAACAGCGATGGCTGCGGCGACGGTTGTTTTGCCAACGCCGCCTTTGCCCATGGCGAGAATGACGCCGTGACCTGGTGCAACCAAGTCATCGATCAAGTCAGCGAGCATCGGCAAGTCCTCGACTCGCGCGGTGCTGTCCTCTGAAGAACTGTAGATAGATGTAGGATTAACTTTGCCGAGACGGCGTAGTGATTCGATGCCCAGGATTCGGTCGGGGCTGAGCGGAACTGTGGTCTGTGGAAGGCTTTTCAAGCCTTCTGGCATGGCGGCAAGTGCAACCACTCCTCGTTGCTCAAGTGCCACGGCATGAGGATCACTTGCATCGATCGCCTGGAACAGACCGTTGACAACGAGATGTTGATTGCGAACACCTAGCTCAGCTAGCTCACCGCTGGTTCGTGCCGCTTCGCGTAACGCACTGGCTTCAGCGCGAGCGACTAACACCAGTATCGTTACTGCTGGATCGCCGAGGGCTTTTACGGAATCCTGATACAGCTTCTGTTGGTCGTGCAGACCCGCTAATGGGCCGAGGCAACTTGTACCGGTTGTGTTCTGTTCCATAAAGCCATCCCATGCGGCGGGCAGTGTGAGAAGGCGCAACGTGTGGCCAGTTGGTGCGGTGTCGAAAATCACATGATCGAACTCCGCGGTGGCTTTGGGATCGCCAAGCAAACGCGAGAACTCATCGAAGGCCGCGATCTCAAGCGTACAAGAGCCAGAGAATTGCTCTTCCATGCTTTTGACTGCCGCTGCGGGCAGCAAGCCACGGTAAGGGCCGACCATTCGCTCGCGATACTCGGCCGCTGATTTTTCGGGGTCGAGATTCATTGCAAACAAAGTTGCTAACGCGGGAATCGGAGTCGGATGGTTTCCAAGTGTGACCCCCAACACTTCATCGAGATTAGACGCGGGGTCTGTGGACACAAGCAATACTCGCTTTCCCACATCGGCGAGCTTGACTGCGGTCGCACAGGCAATCGAAGTTTTGCCGACGCCGCCTTTGCCTGTGAAGAACAAATTGCGGGTTGGGTGTTCTAAGAATTTCATGAATTGTGTTCCCAAAGTAGCAGGCACGTTCCATCGTGCCGTAGCAATACGGAAAAAAGTAGCAGGCACGATCCATCGTGCCGTAGCAATACGAAAAAACGCGGACGTCAAAGGGCGGACGGCACGGTGGAACGTGCCTGCTACTTTTTTTAACAGCAACCTGTACTTCCGCAGCATCCGCTGTTTGCCTTCGCGACTGGCAGTAGTTGCTTCGCTGGTGAGCCGCTGACCATGGCAGAGAGCACATCGCGAGTCGGATAAACTTTGCGACTCACGATCTCGCCATCGATGACAATCACGGGTAGTGATTCTGTCCCCTCGGTGCTCAGTACTTGATGGATGGTCTTGTTCTCAATGAAAGCTTGCGGTTGTTGCGCCAAGTTGTATCGCTCCACGTTGTGGCCTTGGGCCTTGAGCCAATCGAGATCCGATGCGAATTGCGGCAATACAGGATCCACTTCGGGACCACAGACGCCGGTCGAGCAACACATTGGTTTGTCGTAAACTTGAACAGTTTTCATAGTTGTTTCCACGGTAGTAAGTAGCAATTTTGAAACGGCGCTCGGGCGTCCCTCCCGCATTCCGGAGTTTGCGGACGGGACGTCCACGCGGCTTACAGGTTCGATATCAGTTTCTTGAGCTTCGCCATCGCATCCTTGTTGATGCAATAACAAACGCGTGGTCCGTCGATTTCGCCTTGCACCAAACCTGTCTCCTTTAGGATCTTCAGGTGTTGTGAAACAGTCGATTGAGCCAACGGCATCTCTTCTACGATCTCGCCGCACACGCACGATGTTCGGTTTAGCAGCAGCCGAACAATTCGTACGCGAGCTGGATGAGCCAGCGCCCACGTCAGCTTGGCCAAATCTTCTGCCCAAGCGACATCAGGAAGCGACATTTTCTCACCGGTGGCGCAGCATTTTTGAGATTCTACCTTCGTTCGGACCATCGTTCTTTGCCTTCCAAGTTGGATCGGTGATATTTATAAAAATGTTTATCGCCGATATACGATACGATGCTTCGTGTTTTTTGTCAATGCTGCTGCTCGACGACGGCGAAACTGAACTGGAGATGTTCGACAAAAGCGAAAATTGTTTGGTCAACTTCAGATAGTTTGGTAACCGACGAAAAGATGATAGCAACAGGACGGTGCCTGTTGTGGGCGGACTGGTCAAACGATGGTCTCTCTGTACTTTGGCCAAAAATCGAGAGAGACTTGGCGGCGTTCCTGTGGCGATTGACAGTCACGGATGGAAGCCGAGTCGCGTATGGTCATGTCTGCAAAGTTTGCTTTCTCGATGTGCCCTAGTTGCTTTCGACCCGCTCATTGAAGCAGCGTGAGTTAGTGGCAAAAATATTTAGGACAAGTTGTTAAACGCGGCGACATGGCAATGGTCGATTTGGGCTGGATGCGGCCAAATCCGAAGCTGGCTAAATGGTGAATATCTTGAAAAAGGCATAGGAAAAGTCGTTTTGCCAAACTGGTATTGACCTTGGATGGGCTTGCAATCGAAACTTGGCGGTCCAAGTTGCGGCGGTAGGCTTGCATTTTCAGGACTTCACGTTCGTACAGACGCATTCGTACAGGATGGTACGTTGCCCCAGTGATTGCCTTTTCGAATCTTGTTCAGGGATGAATAGATGCGTGTTTACATTATCAATATGGACTCGGCTACTGATCGTTGGACTTTTGTCCAATCGCATTTTGCCAAAACGGGGTTGCCTGTTACTCGCGTCTCTGGTGTCGTCGGCAAGAACATTCAACTGCCGATTCCTGAATACGACGAAACACGATTGCGTCGATGGCACGGCCAGACAACGAATATGGGAGCGATCGGATGTTACTTGAGCCATATCAATTGCATGCGAGCCTTTCTCGCGACAGACGATGAGACGGCGATGATCGCCGAGGACGATGGCCGTCCCGTTCCAGAGCTTAAGTCAATCGTGGACGCCGCCCTCAAATATCAAGACTGCTGGGATATATTGCGACTGTGCGGGTTTCATGATCCGCACCCGGTCGAATATGCCAACCTTGGCGGTGAATATCGCTTGGCGACTTGTTTTACGCGACTGTGCGGGACGGGAGCTTATGTCCTGACACGACATGCCGCACAAGTCCTTCTCAAAAAGCTGATGCCGATGTGTTTGCCAATCGATCATGCGTTGGATCGAGAATGGGTGTACGGACTGCGAGCTTCGGCCGTCATGCCACTGCCGATTTCCCAGGTCGATCATGGTTTTGGATCACAGATCGCAGGGCGCGTAAACCATAAATTACCTTGGTATCAGCGGTACTGGACGGTGTTCCCGTATCGATTCCAAAACGAGTTCAATCGGCTTGTTCAGCGCCGCAAGCAGCTGGTTTCCGCTCAAGGATTGGTGCGTCAAATCGATCAACGAACATCGAAGGTTGGTGATAGCCGTATCGCAGCTTAATGTGGCGCGATGAACCTACAAGTGTCAACGTGCTCGTGTCCCATCACCTACTTCGCGAATTCAATGGATCAGTTAGTTTCACGTCATGCAGCACATTTCACGCAGCTCGATTGCTCGCCTTGCATCCATTGCGATCGTATTGCTCGTGATTTGTATGTTGGGATGTGGGCCTTTGCGAACAAGCGTGTTGAGTGGCAAGGCCAAGCAACCCAAGACGGGGTCCGAATCGATCCTCGACACGTTGAAAGACCTTTTGCCTCTTAAATATCCGTCCCATGATCGTCCTTGGCGACCGGATTTGGCGATTCTGCCCTTCGTTGAATTTGACGATGACAATTTTACGATTCGCAATGTCCGCGACTGTCGATATCGAACCGAAGACGACTATGACGTGCGGCACAATGATCTCGCATTTCGACTAGATGATGTCCGCTCGGTCGACTTTATCGTGGTACCCTTCCAAAATGCCCCTTCACTAGCACACACCATGCTCAGTTTTGGATTGAAGGACGATCAGCACTTTGTTGTGTCTGTCGAAGCTCGTTTGGAACAAGGCGAGTCTTATTCGCCAACCAAAGGCAGCCATGACGAGTTCGAATTGATGTACGTGATTGGTTCCGAGCGGGACATGATTGCCCTGCGAACCGAAGTTCGCAAGGTTGACGTCTACATGTATCGCGCTAGTGCAAAACCTGACCAAGTTCAGGATCTCTTGGTGGATATGTTGGCTCGGGTGAATGCAATTGCGAGACAGCCCGAGTTTTATGAAACTTTTACCAACAACTGCACTACAAACATTGTTCGCCACGTCAATCGATTGCGGCCAGGACGCATCCCGCTGGATCCGCGAGTTTTGTTGCCAGGACATTCGGATAAATTAGCTTTCGAATTGGGCATGATCGAATCCAATGGGAATTTCGCTGAATTAAAAGCCCAATCCCGTATTAATACCTTGGCTCATATTTATCACGACGATCCAGACTTCTCAAAGAAAATTCGACAGCATTGATCTTTTCCCAAGCCATCAAAGCCCCTAAACTGCCCGGTATTAATCAGTTTGTATTTGGGGCGTGCATTTCACGAACGCATGTTTTCGCCGTGAATTGGCCGTTCGCTTTTTCGATATTCTTAAAGGAATGAATCCGACCGATGGCAGCAATTCATCGCATTCTCGTAACCGGTGGAGCAGGTTTCTTGGGCTCGTTTCTTTGCGAGCGATTGGTGGCAGAGGGCCACGACGTTATCTGCCTCGATAATTTCTTTACCAGTCAAAAATCAAACGTCGCGCATCTCTTGTCGCGGCCGAATTTCGAATTGATTCGCCACGATGTGACGCTGCCTAGTTTCCTAGAAGTCGATCAAGTCTATCATTTGGCTTGCCCAGCAGCTCCAGGCCATTATCAATTCAATCCGATTAAGACGATCAAGACCTCCGTGCTTGGTTCGATCAACATGTTGGGAATGGCAAAACGCTGTGGCGCAAAAATATTGCTTGCCAGCACCAGCGAAATTTACGGCGATCCTCAAATTCACCCTCAACCGGAATCGTATTGGGGCAATGTGAACACAGTCGGACTGCGGTCTTGCTACGACGAAGGCAAACGTGTTGCTGAAACGTTGTTTATGGATTACCACCGAATGAACAAAGTGAACATCCGCATTGTTCGCATTTTCAATACGTATGGTCCTCGCATGCACCCGTATGACGGCCGAGTTGTTTCAAACTTCATCCGTCAAGCTTTAACGGGGCAAGATATTACGATCTTCGGCGAAGGCGATCAAACGCGTTCATTCTGCTATCGCGACGATTTGGTCGAAGGCTTTGTTCGCATGATGAACTGTTCGGATGATTTTGTTGGGCCGGTCAATATTGGCAATCCGGGAGAGTTTACAATTCGTGAGCTTGCCGAATTGGTCATCGAATTGACCGGCACGAAATCGAAAATTATCAAGAAACCTATCCCGCCAGATGATCCGTCGCGTCGTCGACCCGATATTCGGCTTGCAAAAGAAAAGCTAGGTTGGGAGCCCACGATTCCGTTGCGTGAAGGCCTACAAAAAACGATATCGTGGTTCAAGTCGATTAATCTCGATCATTACCGACCACCGACTCCAAACTACTAGCGATCCAATTCGGCTCGACGCGTCCGAGATTGGCTCTGGGGCGTTTCTCACAATCTAGTTTTTGATCGCGGCGTTTGAACGACTCGACGAAGAAGTCGATGGCGTTGGCACGGTTCCGACATGGAACTGTGCCTGATGGGAGTCGAATAAAGAGCTAGGGAGATGGCGATTCTTGGCCTGAGTAGGGTTTGAGGCGGCGGCGTTACGATTATACTCGTAGATTCTGCCTCCCCTCCCAACCCGCAACGACTGAGCTTCGAATGTTAGGATTTTGCAAACGCACGCAACTCTTTGCAATCCTGCTGGCAATCTTTATCTGTCATTGCCCGACGTATTCATGCGCCCAGGAAATCCCCGTCGGCGGATTCGATAAAGCTCCACAAAAATCCGAAAGCGGAGTATTGCTAGTCACGGTAACGAACGCGCTGGGCGAGATCGTTCCGGGAGTCCAATGCGAATTGCAAAGCCTGCGTTCGAATGAAGCGAACGGTTGGTTTGCGATCCCGCCGGAGTTCGTTGAATCCAAGATCGTTGCAAGCGACGATTCCGGTATTACGCATGTTGCTTATCCGAAAGAGATTCGGCAGGGATCCAATACGTTTCGGACAACAGCCGTTCGGCTTGTGCTCAGTCATTTCGATTTTGTTTCAAAGAGCATTGCGCCTTCGGTGTCGGATGACAAAGTTGTCGTGTCGTTGAGTCGAGGTTGTGAAACGGCATTTACCGCCGTCGACGAAGACGGCCGACGTGTCAATGATTTCGGTGCCATTGTCGCAGGCAAACTTGCCCCACAAAAATGGCTGTCGAACGACGCAGGCGAACTGCGAACGCAATCGGTTGCCGCTGGCACTTGGCAGTCGATATTGGCCAAACCGGATACGGATGGACGCATCCTGTTTAGCGATTTGTTCCTGCTGCCGGCACAGGCAGGAAAAGCATTGACGTTGCGCGACATGCGACTGACTCCCGGCATGCAGATCACTGGTCAGTTGCCCAATTATGTTCCTAGGCCAGTTGGTCACGGACAAGTCATCGCTGTCAGTTTGCCTCGCCCTGCCAAAGAAGTTTGGGACGAGATTAGTCCGTCATTAGTTTGGCACGATCGAGTTGAAATCGCCAAGGACGGAACTTTTCATTTTGTGTCGTTGCCGCGAAGTGGCCGAATACAACTGCTGGCCATGTGCGATGATTGGATGTCGACAACCAATGTTGGCGACACGGGTTTGATCATGGGGCAAATCGTGGATGTCGACGGCGAAGACATGTTGTTCAAGCCCGACATGGAACGCACGGGAACAGTACGTGTCTTTGTGCATGACGCGGCAGGGGCTCCGATCGAAAACGCCATTGTATCTGTTCAGCCTCGGCAACAATTCTTGCGAGGCGATTCGGCATTCTTGGGGAGCTACATGCTTTCGCACGTGCAGCTTCGCAACATGATCGGAGGATTTCGATCGCAAGTTCAATCGACATTTGACGAATTGCGGCCTTGCTATCTCCAACGAACAGATCGAGACGGTTCAGCAACGCTCTCTGAATTGCCTGTGGGGCGAAGCCAACAGATTGATGTCTATCATCCGCAGTATCAAATGCTTGCAAACGATCGTTGGATTCGCATTGATCCCGCTGATGACTTGACGACGAGTCACATCATCACGATGTCGCCCAATGCCGGAACGATTCGCTAGCATGCAAGAAATCTTCGCCAGCACTCCGGACTTTCAATTGCCCGAATGCCATCATTAATAACGGCAGCACAACGCGGGATCATGGGTAGAGTACGCAAAAAGTAACGCCTCCCGATTTGAATTGCCGACCGCGCTCACAGTCTCATGCTAAGCCAATCATAGCCAGTTGCCGATAAGTCCCGAGTAAAGCCGCACTGGATTTTCCGTCTGTTGGAGATTGGCAGAGAATGGGTAATTTTCGCCGCGCGTTAAAAGATGCAATGCGCTACTGGCCCTCGCTCACATTGGCAACGCTGTGTTCAATTGCAGTTGCTGCTCTATGGGGTGGGAACATAGCCGCCTTTTATCCCATTCTGGAAATCACGCTAAAAAACCAGTCCATGCATCAATGGCTGGACGGCGAAGTCATCCGCTATGAAGAACAAGTCGCCACGTTGCAGGCCAAACGGGCAGTAGAAACGGCTGGTTCGCCAAGCGAGAACGCTGCAGGAGTCATGGATACGGAGCTTCTCGTTTTGCAGAACAAGTTGGCCAGCTACAAATCGATGCGACCTTGGGTAGAGCGTTATGTCCCGCGTTCGCCATTCAATACGGTTGCTGCGATCGTTGGAATTTTGCTTGCAAGTACACTGATCAAGCACGCTTTTCTTGTTTTGAACGAATTACTGGTTGGCCGGGTAGCCATCGATATTTCGCGCAATCTGCGAATGAAGATATTCGACAAAGCGTTGCATATCGATCGCGCGACTTTTTCCTACATGGGCATGAGCAAATTCACCGCGCACATCACGCATACAACCGAAATGCTCTCCCAAGGCCTAATGAATACACTCGGCGGTGCAGTTCGCGAGCCGATGAAAATTTTGTCTTGCTTGATTGCCGCCGGCATGATTTGCTGGCGACTGCTACTCATTAGTTTGGTCGTTGCGCCGGTAGTCGGATTCCTGTTAGTGTGGATTACTCGCAAGCTGAAGAAGACGTCGCGCGATGTGCTCATGAAATCTTCGCACTTCCACGAAGTAATGTTGGAATCCTTAGGGAATGTGCAAACCGTTCAGGCTTACTGCATGGAACATCGCGAGAACGAGCGATTTGCAGCGTCGACTGCGGAGATGAAAAAGAACGGACTGAAGTTCATCCTTTATACAGCGTTGACAAAACCAGTTATCGAGTTTCTGGGACTAGGTATGTTGTGCACGACGATCATCGTTGGCAGTTACCTGGTTCTCAATCACCAAACAACTTTGTTTGGAATGACCGTGACAGACGAACCTTTGTCAGTCACCGCTATGCTAATTTTCTTTGGGCTGTTGGTTGGCGCCAGCGATCCCCTCCGCAAACTGTCAATGGTTTACTCCAGCATATACACCGGTTCGGTAGCAGCCAATTCATTATACCCATTGCTTGATCAACAAAGCACTATTCGCGATCCTGAGGTGCCCGTCACGGTTCCAGCGCCTCATAAGTTGTTAAAAGTCGATCACATCACGTTTGCGTATCGAATGGACCAATCCGTCCTCAAGGATGTGTCGCTCGATATTCCTTTTGGATCGACCATTGCCATTGTCGGACAAAACGGAACAGGCAAATCGACACTCATCAATTTGCTTTGTAGATTTTACGATCCAAGCCAAGGTGCGTTGCGCCTGGACGGTGTTGATCTTCGCCATATGCGACTGGCGGATCTTCGTTCACGATTGGCGATTGTTTCGCAGAACACCGAATTGTTTAACGAAACTGTCGAGTACAACATCGCTTACGGAACGTTGGGGGCAACTCACGAGCAAATCGTGCAAGCGGCCAAGGAAGCTCATGCGCATGAATTTATCGATACATCGTTGCCTGAAAAATACCAAACGCGCGTCGGGCAAAATGGGCATCGATTGAGCGGCGGTCAAAGGCAGCGGATCGCGTTGGCTCGCGCTCTCCTGCGACAACCAGAGATTCTTATTCTCGATGAAGCGACTAGCCAAATCGATATGTACAGCGAACTACTCATTCGCGATTCGCTGGAGCATCATCGTGGAAAGCGTACGATGATCATCATCACGCATCGACAAGCTTTGCTGGAACTGGCCGATGTGGTTTACGAAGTTCGCGATCACCAATTGAAGCCTGGCAGTTCGGCAACGCCCGCACTGAAGATTGCGGCTTAGTTGTTTTTCAAAATTTCTTTAGCGTTTTAAAAACTAGCGAAATAGCACAGGTCGACCAGTGAATCGCAGCGGGAACTGCGGAACCGTGGGGCTTGCCAACTCACGCTGGTATCTGGACGTTTTCTCAACCAATTTTCGATGCAGTTGGGTAGCTTTTGTCCATCGCGAATTGCGGGTAACTTATGTAGTGTTGGAATCATTCGTTTACATGCTGCCGCGAATTGTCGCCGGCCCACGATATGATTCATTGCCTTCAAGTGACCATTGAAACATCATGCGAATCAAAAGAATTGCTACACCGCTGTTGACTAC
>JANMNK010000893.1:0-2357 GCA_031373875.1 Pirellulaceae bacterium
CAGTAAGGTCCGAAGGATACGATTTCCGCTGCGTCGATTCCATCAACATGCTGGCACTCCTTTGCTAAATTGAAACAAGTGTGCTAATCATGCAAAAAATCGAGGTTTACGCCAATAACAGTTTTCGGATAGCCTCTTAGTGATTTTGTATATGGAGGACAACCAAGGCAGTTGGCCGAATAGCTGGGAAGCACTTGAGCCGCAGTTCAGAAAGGTATTTGGATATGGCCCAGCAGCTGACCGTTTCATTGAAGATTGCAAAAACAGAATAGCCGTTGATTTTTCTGCCAATGCAGACGAATTACGCCAGCAGTCAAAAACAAATGACAAACCGACCTTCAAAGTAGTTTACGCGAGATACACCGATGCAATACCTCCCACAGGCGATCCCAATTTAATCCTCTGTCTCTATTTTCGAAATGGTAGAAGCCAACCCCCCGAGAATACTCGCTAGTACATCAATCGATGCTTTGCCGACTGGCGTGAGATACCAATAGTATTTGTAAAGTTTGTGATTGTTGCTGGACCGTAAAGTTCAACCATAGCTCTTGTACAAGTTGGCTGAAGCATTCGCCGCACAAAACGAATTGCTACCGAAAATCTCCTTTGCCCTGCCAGTTTCTGCGTAACCGTGGAGTAGGTATCATGGTCTCGAGATTAATCGCCAATTTGCGCGGTTGGAAATCATGATGCCGGGAATGGGAATATCTGTGTTTGAACATGCCTTCAAGAATATCGATGACGACGGGCGGGACTACGTTCTAGTTCTTGCAGCGCTTTATGAAGATTCTCTCCTGCAAACCATTCGAGGTCTGCTATGACAAAAAGACCGGAAGCTAATGGCAATGATGGGAGCATGGGAATGATGAAAATCATAATTACCATGCTTCCCATAATTCCCATCAATCAGCGCAAACACCGCCCACAGACCCCAATCACATGTTGCCGCCGCGCGGTGACTATCAAACGCTGCTGTCCTTCCAAAAAGCGGAAGTCGTTTACGACATCACCTTTCGTTTTGCCCACAAATATCTTTCAAGAGGCGATCGTACGGTCGATCAGATGATTCAGTCGGCTCGATCGGGCAAGCAGAACATCTTGGAAGGCAGCAAAGCAGGAACGACCTCGAAGGAAACGGAAATCAAACTCACCAACGTCGGCCGCGCCAGCCTCGAAGAATTGTTGGCCCATTACCGCGACTACCTGCGAGTGCGCGATTTGCCGCAGTGGGGCAAGAATTTTGAGGAAGCTCTGTTTGTTCGCAAACTGGGGCGCCAGACCCCACAGACGTTTGAGATCTATCGAGAGTTTGTCGAAACCCGACCCGTCGAGGTGATCGCGAACATTGCGATCTGCCTGATTCATCAGACCAATTACCTATTGGATCAGCAGTTGAAGACGCTGGAAAAAGAATTCATTGAACAAGGCGGCCTGCGCGAACGCATGACGCGGGCAAGACTAAACTACCGCAACCAACGCCCGAAAGAATGAACATTGCGCTGGCGACATGACAACGAAAGCGATGGAATTTATTGGAAGTATGTGAATAATGCGATTCTAAAGACCAAGCAATAATTCCCATTCTTCCCATCAATCCCACGCCCCCGTTGCGATTACCAACCCCATCGAAGTTATGCGCCGTTCTGCGGCATCATGAGTTTCCAAAATCGACGGTAGAGTTTTGGAATGCGTGGCTGCGGAATGCGGCCTATTTCAAACCGCTCCGGAGTGCATGGGGTCAGGCTTTACTTTTCTATTCGGCGCACCGCCCATTCAACAAACATCATGCATCAAACAACACGCATTCGGACGCAGGGGCCTTTGATGGTTGTTAGACTTTCGATTTCGGTAACGGCGGAGCGAGCGGCAAATTCGGGAGCGTCGTGGGTCATGATGACTAAGGGGACCATGCGGTTACCGTTTTCGTCTGACGCTTCGTGCTGAATAATCGAAGCGATCGAAATACGATTCCTGCCCAACGCTCCGGTGATCTGCGACAGAACACCCGGTTCATCGAGAACTTGGAATCGCATGTAATAACGGCCAGGTAAATCGTCGTTGTTGCGAAGCTGCACTTTGGCTTCGCGCTGTGAAAACAATTCCAACGTTCGAAACGTGATGCCAGTACGACCGACAGCCGTGTCGATCATGTCGGCAACGACCGCCGAAGCAGTAGGCATTTGCCCAGCGCCTTGACCGTGGAAAAAGATGTCGCCAACTGCGTCACCCACAACGGTAATCGCATTGTAAGCTCCTCGCACTTCTGCCAGCGGTTTGCCTTGGCGAATGAGTGTGGGAGACACATTCAGTTCCAGACCATGTTCGGTCAGGCGAGCTTGCGCAAGCAATTTGATTCG
>JANMNK010000937.1:0-5241 GCA_031373875.1 Pirellulaceae bacterium
CAATGATCGTCTATAATATGCGTCCAACGGTCTTCCCGAATATTGGACCCATTGGCCCGTGCGATTTTGTTTAAACATCCATTTCCTAGTTGGGCAGGCATTATCATTTAGGGATTTCCAGTTTACGTTCGGGCCAATGGGCCCAAACTACTCATTTCTATTGTGTTCTTTTAGGCGGTACTTTGACGACCAACGAGTTGACGACTCGCTTGACACCGCTTATTCCACTTGCAACCGAAGTCGCTGTGGACTTTTGATAATCGAATGGAACTGTACCGCTCAAGGTTACTTGAGCATTGCTGGTTGTCACAGTAATACTGCACGGCGTGCGAAGTCCTCGCATCGACAGTTTGTTGCTGACAAGCTGCGTGATTTTGATGTCCGCGTGGTTTTGGACTGACATGATAAGTCGCTTTGTAATTTCGGTTTTCAAAAGTCAATGAGTTCAACCTACAGCAATTTGGCACAACTCAGACCGAATTCTCGTCATTTAGCGAAAATAGGATTACGAATCGAATTAAACACGCAAATAACCTCTCTGACTCAACCAAGTCATTTTCTAATCCGATTTGCGAAACAACTTTCTTGTCTAACCAAAATCCAGTGGGCAAGTTCGCTGGAGGAGATCAGTTATAGTTCGATTCTGTAAAAATTACGGTCTGTTCGGTGAAATGAGCGGTTCAGCAGTTGGCAGTCGGTTGTCACGCAGGGGAACCGGCGGCTAGCGCCGCACCGCTCAGGAAGGGTGAGTTGGGGAAACGGCGGCTAGCGCCGCACCGCTCAGGAATAACGGTGCTGTCGGGTTGCCTCTGGTGCTCCGGCATCGTTTATACTTGCTAGAAAGATTGGTTACTTCGACAATAAGGATCCCAATAATGGCAAACGAGACGCAATGGCTGGATCGGCTTAACACGGCGACAAGCTACCGAGATTTGCAAGCTGTTTTTTCGCAGATGGTAACGGACGTTCGTCGTGCAACGAACGCGGTTGAATTGGCAGCGTCGATTGACGAAGCTATTCGTCGAATCGAACAGGAACGTATTCGCGATCACTCCGAGTTAGATGAAACAGCCAGCGATTACGAAGCTTTCAAAAAAGAACAATCCGGAGTAGTCGGGTGGTTCAAACGCAAGATGCCTTTCACGGCCACTCGCAAAGAAGAACTTTCCCATCGCGAATCCATAAACGAACAGCAAGCGGAAATACTGGCCGACAATTTCGTTATCGCGCGTGCCCAAATCCTCAAAGAACAAATCCTGCCTTCCTCGTCGCGTCGCATGGGATTGAGGATCGGCGAGTGGCGACAAAAGCTTCAGCAACACGAGTCGATCCTTGGAATCCGCGAGTATGGCTATGCGATAGGCGGCTTGGGGACAGAACTGACTCAAGCCCAAGCTTTTGTCAGCACAGTTCGTGCCGATATTGAGTCATTCTCGCAAGCGAGCTTTGCGGACAAACAGGATTCCAACAGTCGCGACAACGATCTCCTGGCCGCACGCGGTGAATTGAAAGTGATTGCAGACGAAGCAGCCGAAAAAGTTGCTTTGCGAAAATCCGGACTACATCGACTTGGCCAACTCATTATCGAAGAGTATTCGTCCAACGATCCAACGTTTCGCGCTCTCAACCAGCGCGGCGTAGTCCTGCAAAGGGTCTCGCAACACTTGGCAAAGTTCAGCAAAACTCAAGAACAATATCGTTCACTGCTAAAATCGCTCTGCCTCAAGTTGGCAGAACTTGACGCCATACCCGAGCAACGGGCGAAATTGGAATCCTCGTTGCGTGATCTGCGGCGCAATTCCGGGGAAGCAGAAGTGAAACGGACGCGTGCTGCAAACGACCACCAGCAACCGTTTAATTTATTTGAAACCGCAAAACGAGACGCCGAGCTAGCGAGTGCCGCATTTAAGAGCTCAAAAACGCTCTACGATGCTTATCTGGCTGAGCAAAATAAAGCCGAAGTGTCTTCTGCTGCGGACTTTCAAACCGAGTCGCCTGTCGTGGCCGAATATGAGCGACTTAAGAAGGCTACCGCGCAAGCCGACGACGCTTTACGACGCGCAACTCCGGCTTACGATTCGACAAAACGCCAATTGGAACAAGCCACCAAAGAAGCTGATGTCCTTCGCGACAAAATCGGCGAAGCATCCAAATCGATCTCAGCACTATCGGACAGCGAAACTCGCTTGCGTTCGGAGGTCAACAAAGCTCGCGCGGAGTTGTATGCAGTTGAGTCCGCATATCGATCGGAATTGGCCGCATATGAACAAGATGTAAGCAGCCTTGGTAAGTTGGATTCCGCTCCAAAACTGTCCGGAGTACCCAGCGAATTACTGAACATTCCGTCGCCGCAGGGCGGAGTATTCCCGCCCAACACAGCTTGGTCGAATTCGACAGGCGAGCAATCGCAGATATCCGAGCTTCGTTCGTTCCAGCAAAAAAGCGAGCAGGCAGAACGATTTGCCAAGCTACTGCAAGCTGACAAAGACTTACTCGATAAGGAACTTTCACGGCACGCAACCGCCCGCAAAGAAGCGCTCGTCCGCCACGCGATTTTAGTTGTCGACAGCAACATAGCGAACGAAATCGTCTTCGAATGAGTGCGTTGTCCTGGTGGCCATGACCCTGTAGAAAAGTCCTGGTAGCGAGGCCTGAGCCTTGCCACGAGGAGAGAGCATACCGGAATTAAGCCAGGAGCCTTGCTACGAGGATGGACGGCTACCTAATCGACTCGCACTGGATTTGAAGCTTCTTTGCCGGTGACTGTGTTCCAAGGTTTCACGGTCCAGCGATCGACCAATCCGTTCCGTACGTACGGGTCCGTTTCGGCAAAGTGCGTGGGGACTGCGGCTGACTCGCACTTGAAAAGCAACATTGCACTTTCCACCGGATCACCAACCGGACCACCTAGCACCAGTTCACCCCGCTCGACCGCTTGCCAAGCTTTCGTAAGATGCTCGACTCGAAATTCCGCACGTCGTGCCATGTAGTCTTTGGAAGTTTCGTAAATCAGCAAGTAATGCATTGGACTTGATCCATTTTAGTTCGAATTCTGGTAACGCCATCAGGCGTCAACTTTCAAATTATTTCGTCTTGCACGCATCGTAAACGCAGTAAATCGCCAACTTGCGACGCGTCTCAGTCGTATACCAAGAGATAACTTCCGTAACAACTTCAAAAGCTTGGTCCAGCGCTCGGTCGAAATCTTCAAGCGGATCAAACTTCGCTACCGCCTTATAACAACCGACCACCAGCCCGAGATCTAAATCCAGTTGCGGCTTGAACAGATCCAGTCGATCGCCAGCGAATTTTTTTAGCCGCGACTCCATCGCCTTTCGAGTCTCGCCCGCATTGCAACACTCACCCAGATAAGCGCGCATTGCACGGTCCAATTCGTTCTTCGTAACGCGAGGTACATTCATGCTTTAACCAGACGTTAGAAAGTCAATCAGTGTTATTTAGCGACCGAAAAATCTAATCTACTGCGGACTGTTTGAAACGGTAAGAGGCGAGTATCGCTATTGGCGGAAAAGCATAGCTTTTTGTTTTACGCGGACTCGCGGAATATTTTGATGCACGGTCAGATTGCCGATGAACCGCGACGAAGTAAAAAACTACAACAATTCTACGAGGTGAAGAACACAATTAGGCTTATCCAATTGCAGGTCGCTGTCTGCGACGGCGTCGCGTTCCAGGACTGTCTTCGAGCAGTTTCTGCTGTACTTTTTCCAACAAATCGCGCGCTTTGGAACAGGCGGGGTCGAGCAACAAAACTCGCTTCAATTTTGTTTCGGCAACACGGTATTGCTCTACGTTGTAAGCTTCAACTGCTAACTTCAACTGCGACTCTGCCAGAATGCGATTTGAGTCGATAGATTCGGCTGCCTGATTATTATCAAACCAAATCAGTGCCCCACAGTGAGGACATGCGGCGTCGCCGGGTGGTCGCGAAGGCTCAATCCGGACTTCTTTGCCACAGATCGAGCAAGTGTTATCATCCCCTTCGGGAGTTCTCGATGAAGGCTGCATTTTATACCTCCTGGTACGAACTCTGCGAGCGATCCGAGGCCACCAAGCCTCACGATCCATGCTGAGAATCTACTCAACATTCTAACTATTTGGGACTTCGTTTGAACAGTCAATTTATTGGCGGAATACCAGTAAGCTCTTTATCGACGACAGTTGCATAGGTTTTTGCCTGCAGGATCTTGTTACTGGAGCAAAATGAGTAACGACATTTTCACCCGATTTCCTTCGGTGAACGCGTTACGCATCACTCTACGCCGGTGTAATAAGTAATCAGCCCGGTCAATAACCAGAAAAAACCGCAGACCGCGGCAATCACAGTCACCATCCAGACAATTCCTAATGCCAAATAAGATCCTAATGTTCCGATGGTCCCAATCAGCAAGACGATGCTGCCTTGCCATATTTTGTCGCGAGCCCGATCTTTAGCGGTTGGCCCATCAAGCCACGGTTTCTTATTCATAGTCTGTCTTTCGTTCTGAATACTTGGTTTATCAATTGGGCTTCCTATTCTATCCGACTCAATCGCAACGCCTCAATAATGCTTGAGCGCGAAACCAACCCGTAGTCTGGGCCAGTTGCACGCCATCGTCGACGATGAGAACTTTCTGATTTATCTCACCGCCAATCCAAGGCAACTGATAAGCCGCACCGACTTGCGAGTCTTCGACGATGCCCGTTCCGTTTTCAAAATGTCGTAAACGCCTAAAGAACGGAGCGAGTCGTTGAGCCATTTTCACGGTAAATGTTTTGCCATTTTCATTGAGCAGGAACCATTCCGTACTGATGAAAACGGGAACTCGCCATTTTTCGATTCGCGTCGTGTGCTTGACCGTCGTCGCATCTTCAAACCGAACGCTTGTTGCGATGCGTTGACTGCCCATGCAATGAAAGACGATCATTCGCAGTCGATCACTACCAGCCGGCACAGCTCGTTTCATCGCTTGCCATTCGGTAATTGCAAATCGATACTCGCCCTGCCATCGACCCGTCATCGAGCGATAGTATTGGACAGTATTGGAAACTTCTGAAAGTGCAGAATTCAATTGGGACTCTGGATTTGTAGTGACGCAAAATCTTCGAATGAGAGTCGTTCGCGAGTGTGAAAAGCTATTGCCATTTGGGTTGCCAAAACAGTTTTATGTTACAGAACAACCGTTTTTGTTGACTACCACTATCTAGTGGGCTACAGTGTTTGCTTTGCGAAGGCTATTT
>JANMNK010000941.1:0-8032 GCA_031373875.1 Pirellulaceae bacterium
TTGCGGTTTCAGATCTCGATGTAGAATGCCGTTCTCGTGAGCATGGGCTATCGCATCGCACAGCGTACATGCTAACCCTACCGCCTTCGTCACTTCCGATGGCATTCCTCCTAAAGCCGTTGCAAGTGAAGGGCCCGCCACGAACTCCATCGCTACGAACGGCACGCCTTGCTGCTCGCCACTGTCGAACACGGCGACGATGTTTGGATGGCTCAATTGGGCGAGCGCACGTGCTTCGCGTCAAAATCTCGCCAAAGCACGGGGGTTCGAGTCGATACCGGATAGAAGCATCTTGAGAGCAACAGTTTTGCCAAGCGACTTATGGCGGGCCTTGTAAACGATTCCCGCCCCTCCTCGACCAATCTCGGACTCAATTTCGTAGCCTTCGCTAATCTTGGCAATCGAACTTTCGCCAAGCAACGCGACCGACGATAACCGCTCTTCAAATTGACTGGATTCCGTTTTGATCGCAACGAATTGGCATGTCGGGCAATGTTCTAAATGCGTTTCGACAAGTTGGATGACGTCGTCGGAAAGAGAGTGACCGCCAACAAATTGAGCGATTTGTTCGCTCGTTGGGTGGACAACAGAATCGAGTGAATAGTCCATCGCACCAGCCGAGTCTCTCGGATTTGGATGAGCGAGCATAGATCAGTCATTCCAATCATCAACCAAACCCGCACTTACTTCTCGCAACCTTCGCAAAACCCTTGATTTAGCTATGAGGGCAGCGTTCGCCGTTATTCCGAGTGACCTGGCAACTTCCAATGCGACTTGCCCATTCAATACTTGCCGATGGAAAGCTTCCCAAGTGGTTTTGGTGAATTCTCGCTCGATCAAGTTCAACAATCGCGATAAAACGTATTGATCGTGCTCGCGTTCCCACTCCTCCTCCAGCGAATTGGCAAGCGATTCATAGCTCGCCAAAGGATTTTCAAAGGAAGCACCGACCGGCGTGGGGTGATGCTGGCGACTACGCAAGAAGTAGAGCGCTCTCTGGTGCACGATGATTCGCAACCACCGCCGAAACGATCCAACTCGTCCGTTGTGGCGGAAATCCGGAAGGGCTCGATAGGTTGCGACAAGCGCTTCTTGACTTACATCTTCCGCATCTTCTTGGCAAATATCAAAACCCGAAAGATAGCGGCAAACAAAGGGACGATACAACTTAACGAAAACATCCCATTCCTTCAAATTCGAGGAGTCTTTAAGTCGATCAAGTAGCGAAAGAGACGTTTCGTGAACCATGCGAGTACCCAAAATACCGCAACCAGACTTTGGACATTATCTCAAGGCGGAATTCTACTTTCAATAAAAATCGGTTAAAATTTCTAATGTAGGACCTGCAGTTTTCTGCGGCCCAATCGCGAACATCCAGGATTCGATCAACTCAGATTCGAAATCGACCAACCGTCTCTGTACTTTCGTCGAACCAGTGCGTTCGCCGCGGCATGATCCGGAATTATCATGCTGTCCGATTGCCATGTCAATTTGTTGCCAGGGAAACGATTGGCCAAGACTCCCAATAGTACGGCTTCGGTCAACGGCCCCGCATAGCTAAAGTCGGCAGTGGTGGGCGCGCCTCCCAAGCAAGCGTCGACCCACAGGTGATAGTGATTACCATCTGGTGCCGGTTCGTATTTGAAATCCTTGAAAGTCGCCTCGGGCAACAACTTGGGCATGTCGACGTGCGGCAGGAGCATGAATCCCTTTTCGCCAACAAACATTGAACCCTGATCTGGCAACTGAGCACCATTTGGCAGAGGCCAATCCTTGGTGTCGGGCATCAACCCACCGTCGCTCCACGACAAAACAAAACCGTCAGTCGTAAACTTGGAAGCTGGGAACTCAAGCCGAACTTGATTCTTAATCCCGTAAGATTGTTTCGGTGGTTCGGGACTTGTTGAAATGGCCATGCGTGGTGCTCCAAGCTTTAGAGCGGAGAAGACCGGATCTAAAATGTGAATGGCCATATCGCCCATGGTCCCACAACCAAAGTCGTACCACTTGCGCCAATTCGCCGGGTGGTAATGCCCTTCGGCAAACGGGCGAAACGCAGCGGTTCCGATCCAGAGATCCCAATCGACATGCTTTGGAACTTCGCCGGCCGCAGGCAGTGGTCCTTCGTATCCCCAGGTCTTGCCGCTCCAAGAGTGAACTTCACGGACCAGTCCGATCGCCCCGCTTTGAATGAGTTTTACCGCCGAGCGATATTGGCTAGCCGAGTGAATCTGCGTTCCCATCTGCGTCACCACTTTTTGCTTTTCGGCAACCAGTCGCATCTGACGAGCTTCGTAGATATCGTGCGTCAAAGGCTTTTGGCAGTAGACGTGTTTGCCTGCGTTCATCGCCGTCATCGCCGCGGCCGCGTGAGTGTGATCGGGCGTTGCGACGTTGACGGCATCGATCTCGGAGGCCATCTCGGCGATCATCTTGCGGAAGTCGGAAAAGCGTTTGGCGTTCGGGCATTTTTCCCCGGCTGCTGCCAAGTTGTTGGAATCGATGTCGCATAACGCAACAACATCTACCTTGGGGTGACTTCGCAAAGAATCCAAATCCGAAGCTCCCATGCCTCCAACCCCGACACCGGCCAATCGCAATCGATCACGTGGTGCGGCTTGTACATTCTGGCCAGCCATTCCCAATGACAAGGAGGCTGCACTCGACACAGCGATGAATTGGCGACGGTTGTTTTTGAAATTCTTCATTATGGGTATTCCTGCAAGCATCGAATTTGGAAGGGGGATCAAGCGGGGAACCGAGACGACCGCGTTTCGGACTGACGGCTATTCTACTTAGGGAACTCGTTAAACTGAATGTCCCTGAAAAATAGGGTTCAGGCGGACGGCATTCAGCAGTGGAGACTACCGCACGTAGGGCTTCGATTTCTGCGAAAAACGTCTTAAGAGTGGCCTTCGGCGGTTGATCGAGCTACAATATTGCTCGTCGACTACCCTCACGCCCTACCTTTCCATTTGAGGTCTCAAACCATGCTTTCTTTTAGACCAATCCAATTCGCTGTTGCTACGTTTGGGTGTTGTTTGGCATTGGCAACCACGCTGATGGCAGGCGATCTTCGTGTGTGGACGGATGCTACCGGCAAGCATACGGTCAAAGCAGAGTTTGTAAAAATAGATGGCGACAAGGTTGTCTTGAAGCGCGAGGATGGCAAGGTTGTCGAACTGCCGATGAGCAAGCTCAACAAGTTTAGCCAAAATCAAGCTCGCATCGCTGCCGAGAAATCCGGTGATCCCGTGACCTCGAGCACGTCCACCGAGCCGAGCACCCCGACACCATCGCCAAGTTCAAGTTCACTAAGTTCTTCGTCGAGTAGTTCGGCGGTTGTCGAATTTCCTGGGAACTCATCGGCAAAAGAATTCCTCGACATGGTTTTCGGCGAGTTGCAAAAGAAGAATTACATCGTCGTGTGGGATGCCATGCCCGAAAGCTATCAGAGCGATATAAATCAGTTGAGCAAAATGGCAGGTGAAAAAATTGACCCCGCCATCTTCAAACAAATCAAACAGTCGGTCACAACCGTAACCAAGATGCTCAGGTCGAAAAAGAAATTCGTGTTAGGCAGCCGTCACCTCGACGCACTTGGTCCACAAAAAGCGATGCTTGCGATGTCCTACGACGAGATCGTGAACTTTGCCGATGCGCTGACCGGAGTAGAACTGATGGATGCGGCAAATTTTAAGAAGGGTGATACGAGGCAACTCGCCCAAAAATATTTTGGCAATTTGACCGACAAGATGAATGCCCTAGCCGCAAAATTTCCTGCGGACAATCCTATTAGCCAACAGTTCTTAAATCCGCCTGCAGTCGAATACACCCTCTCGAATGAATCGCCAACGGAAGTCACCTTCAGTATGACATCACCGGGTGGAGCACCTCCAACTCCTGATACGCGTTTGATCAACGTCGACGGTCGTTGGTTGCCAGCGCAGATGGTGGATCAGTGGGAGCAATCCATGGGCGAAGCGAAAAAGCAATTGAGCAGCATCACGCCACAGGCCACCGCGCAGTTGAAAATGCAGTTGGGCCTTGGAACCGCCATGTTCACGGGACAGATCGCGCCGTTACAGGCCGCCGAATCCCAAGAAGAATTCGACGCAGCACTTGAGCAGATTATTGCTCAGGTTCAAGAGCTTGCGCAAATGGCTCAAGGGGCAAATAACGGCTTTAACCCAAATGGCTTTAACCCGAACGGACCGAACAACTAAACCGCTAAGTGGCGTTGTTCAATTCAAAACACGTCATCGATATTGATTGGGTTAGCGGTATTGCGTTAGCGGTTGCCAAGTAGGGAACCTGAATACATCGATTTGGAATCTGGTTTTGGGACTGCGATAACTTTGGGTTGTGGATCGAATGGGATCGCGTATTTCCTAACCGCTTTCATTTTCTCTCGATTCGTTCCCTTTGTAAGTTCGGGAAGATGACTTGCCGGAACGACATCCAACAAGGTCTTGGCGACCGGTACCGTTCCATATTGGGTTTGCGTCATGTTTTGTGCGCTGAACAAATTGATGATTGGAACGATTGCGGGATTGTATTGGAACTGACCTTGCGCGTCATTTTGCCCGATCGATTCAAACCCGCCGATGGTGACGATGCTCGATGTTCGATCGTGGTATTCATACGCTTCGACGCCCTCTTTGCGCAATGCCACGACCGCCAAGTTTGCCATCTCGGCTGCCCGTGCTAGGCCGTCGGAAAGCTCTTCTTTCATCATTTTTTCGGCGTCCTTACATAACGCAACTCCATCATTGCCTCGAAAGGTCGCAACTTTAACGGTGAAACGGCCCGGGCAGTCTAGCAACGAGTATTCGACTTCTTTGTTGAGTTTGCGGATGAAGTCATCCACTTTGGGAGGCTGAAAGTAGTCTGACGGAAGCAAAGGATTCTTCGTGACAAAGATTCGCATCGGGCCTCGTTTCGGTCCGTCTCCATCCTTCTCTTTCTGACGATTCCCATAACGAAATCCGGAGATCCATTTCGAAGCCGTATCAAAAGTTGTCGTGCGAGGATCGCCATCACCACCCAGCGTTTGCGGATGAGCGTATTTCAGTGTCTTCTTTGCCTCTTCGATATCCGGACTGTCGATGCTTGAAAAGTCTCCAACCACTACCGCAAAACTATCGATCAGTCGATCGTCTTGATAACGCATTTTCTTGGGTTGACCTTTATCATCGAAACCGGAGCCTTCGACTGTTTTTGTAAAGTCGAATTTGGCTGAATGGATATAGGCATTGAGGCGGTACCTTTGCCGCAGTTCCAAAGCCAATGCGTTCGCTTTGGCTTGAGCGTCTGCATCATCGAAGACATGGGCAAATATCAACCACGGACCGTTGTCGGTTGTCAACTTGTATTCATGGCCTGCTTTGGCTTCCACGTGATCGCGTTTCAAGAATTGAAATACGGACGGAGGGTCAGCAAATAGACTTGCGCCGCAGATAATGACAATGCCTAGCGATGCCCCGTAGCGCAAGAAAGTTGACGTTTGTACCATGGAAATTCTCCTAGCTGGCCCTACCGATATCGACATGATTTGGATACTTTTGCGCGACGTCCAAGCACTTTTCGCGACGACGTTCAATGCACGCTGTTCGCTTAGTTAATCCATCGTTTTGAAGACGCAAATATCGCGGGGACGGTACCAAAGGCCTTTCCTTGCAACAACCCCAGCTCAACAGCATAAGTGTGTTCCGATGTATTCCTACGTTGGTTTGCGTAAGTTGGCAAGAATACGAATTTTGAAATTGCGGTCACAAGTTAAGTTGGCTTAGATAGCGAGAAATGGGCGGCAGAAAAGTCGCAATTCCAATAACAATGGAGGTCAAACTGGCGGCGAGAACCGCTCCGCTAGCAATATCCAGAGCTCTGCCGATCTCAGGATTTTCCTCAAGCGTGATCGCCCGAGCCAAGCATTCAATGGCTGTGTTGAATAACTCGGCGACGAACACGATTCCGATGCACAGCACAAGCACCAAGCATTCCAGGCGACTGCATTGCAACCACCAAGCGAATAGCATCACCAGTATTGCGCCCGGAATATGGACTGCAAAGCTATTTTCGGTTTTGACGGCAAAGCCAATGCCACGGAACGCGTAGCGAAATTTGTTTGTCCATCTAAATATAAGTCCAGGACGATGTTTAGGTGTTTGATTGGACGTGGTCATAACCCAACTCGATGCAAGAGGGAATTCAAGGCGATGATGTGCCGCCACGAAACATGAAATAGACAGCACCGCACATGCACAGTGCCGCCCACAGAAAGTCCAAACGTACACTTTGTTTCATGTAGATGACGGCGAAGGGCACAAACACAGCGAGTGTGATTACTTCTTGGATGATTTTGAGTTGGGGCAAGCTAAGCGCCTGATGACCGATGCGGTTTGCGGGAACTTGCACCATGTATTCAAAAAAAGCGATTCCCCAACTAATGAACGCTGCTAAATACCATGGCTTGTCCGAAAGATCCTTCAAATGCGCGTACCATGCGAAGGTCATGAAGACGTTAGAGATAGCCAGCAATATGACCGTTTGCAGTGCAATCGACATCGTCAAACCTCAAATCTATTCCGTGCTTTGATTCGCTGAGGGAAAATACAATGCACCTCGTACCGGGGCAGTGCTAGTAGGGCTGATAAGATTTTTCAAGCTAAAAATCAATCCGAATCTGCTGGTAGCCTATCCCGTCAGCCCATTGCCAGCGTCAATACTCGTTATTGACGCCGATGGATTGCCGCAATAACGGTGCGATTTTTGAATTGCTCAATCGCCAACAATATCTTGCCAGAACTGCGAAATGCGATCAGCCAGCGTTTTCAAATCTCCATCATTGACGATTCGGTGAGTCGCGCGATTTCGTTTTTCTGAGAGATCCAATTGAGAGTTTTCTCGGCGAGTCAGTTCTTCAGTGGACCAACCCCGTCGAGCCGCCCACTCTTCTCGCAAATGTTGCGGTGTGTCGACAAAGAGGATTGCATCACACATTGGCGTCCAACCCGCTTCGATCAGCAACGGGGCATCGATGACAGCCAGATCAACGTTTTGTGATCGCCAAAATGAGAGGAGTTTGTCGGCTTCGATTCGGACAGCGGGATGAAGTATGTTTTCAAGACTCTTACGGAAACTATGCGAGTTCGAATCGTCCCCAAAAACTAACTTGGCCACAATTCGCCGATCGACGTTCCCTTGCGAATCCATGATGTTTTCGCCAAATAGCTGTTTCAATTGCGACTTGATTTCCGGCTCGCCTAATAAAGCGTGGACGATGTGATCCGCATTGAGGATTCTCGCTCCCAGTTTCTCAAGCTCCGCTGCCACCGTGCTTTTCCCACTAGCAACTCCACCTATTAAGCCAACCACGCGCATCGTCAATCAAATATCCTCGTTTTCTCGGAGAAAAAGGTGACAGCCTTGGCTTAAGGTGATGGAAACCAGGGACAGCGTCAAGTTGTAAACACTATTTCCGGCCCGTGAATTGCACGGAAAGGCGATGAGTTGCTCGAAAAATCATTCAATGCCCAAATTCGGGAACCGGAGGGAACGAATGTTCGTCTTCGCTAATGGCAATCATGTTACTAGTTTGCTCTGTACCTAGTGAATGTTGCTCTAATTGAGCTAACTGTGTGCTTGCCACATGCAATCAAGCTTTACTTTAAACGAGCCTGAGTCTGTCACGCGATTTTCTGAAGATAGGCTTCTGCTGTTTCAAATCAATACATGTCCCGATCATGTTGCTGGAGAAACGATCATGTTGAGTCGATTTGAGTCCCGATTTTCTTGCCTGTTGCTTTTCGTTCTTTGCTTATTGGCGAACGTGACAGGAGTGAGGGGGCAAGGATTTTTGGTCCCGGATAACGATGAACGTTGGCGTCTACCTCGTCCATTTCCGCCCCATCCGCATCCACCAATCCCGCAGCCATCGGGCCCGCCTCAACTGTATCGTACCAAGCAAGTCGAGATCGATGCACGCATTATTAACTCGGTGGCCCATGTCCAGCTAAGCCAAACTTTCGTG
>JANMNK010000984.1:0-1803 GCA_031373875.1 Pirellulaceae bacterium
AGTGCATGACGATGAACCAGCGATATCAATTAAGGCTTTCTGCCTCGCATCCGCTGCAATCTTCACATCCCAATTCTCTGCAAAACATCTCCCGGCCCACTATTGGCTCGCATGTTTTGCTGACCATCGCTTTATTGATTGTGTCTAATTTCATTTGCCAATCGGGAATCATGATCGGCAAGAAAATTCACAAAGGCAGCGGTTCGATCGCGGACACGGAAGCGCAGATTGAGAGTGAAAAACTCGAATCCTATTGGCGCGAAGTTCGTTTGGGTGCTGACTTTAATTTGCGCGCCGCAACAAATCTCGTTTTCGCAAATACGATTCACGACGACAACCGCCGTATCCAGTTTAACGAAAACTGGATTCAATGGTGTCTCGGCCAATTCTACGAACCGTTGCTTCAAACACAGGACACGGCACGTATCATTCGCGGTCATCGTGCCAATTGTTCGGGGCGTTGCCAGATCCTAAAAGCGATTACGGAAGCCGCCGGTCGCGAGTGTCGCTTTGTGGGACTCAACGGTCACGTTGTTCTCGAAGTACTAGAAGGAACGAATTGGCGTGTGGCTGATCCGGATTACAACGTAGTTTACAGCCAAAGCCTCCTGGAACTCGAAAATCCGACTTCGCAAAATATCATTCGGCGCGCACTGCGAGGTCGCTATAGCCGTCAAGCGATTAATACCTACGTCGCGATCATCCAAACACCTGACGATAATGTCCGCCTGCCGATCGGCCAAGCACTTAGCCCACGCCTAAACTTGGCCGAGCAAACTTGCAAATGGATGATTTGGCTGACACCACTCCCGCTCTTAATGTGCGGTCAATTGCTACTGCCCAAATAGCTGCAACCGCAGTCTGAACGATCACGTTCTGAACGATCATTTCGCCGTCTTGTCGGCGAAGCTTTCTTTTACAAGCCAATTCGAGCGATCGTCACCGCATATTCTGCAAGTCATGCAAACGCTTCGATAGCAAGCAGATCGTTGAAAGACGCCAGAACTAGTTTGCTGGCAATGATTTCTGACAAGGGAAACGGTAAACTGTCAAAGTGACCAACACCAGGGCGACCCACCGTTCCCTTTCTTTCTCGATTCTCCATTCACAATCAAGCGACAATGAAGATACAAAATCGTGATCATAAGAAAGAACTTGAACGCATGATTCAAGATCAAGTTGTTGCCCGCGGAATTACCGATCAGCGAATATTGGATGCCTTGTCGGGTGTTCCTCGAGAATGTTTTGTCCCAGAGGCACTTCAATCCGAAGCGTACGATGATGGAGCACTTCCAATCGGGTACGAGCAAACCATTTCGCAACCGTTCACGGTCGCTTTCATGTTGCAAGCACTTGAGCTCGTCGGCAACGAGCGGGTTCTCGAAATTGGGACAGGATCAGGATATGCCGCAGCCCTCTTGTCACGCTTGGCAAAAGAAGTCCACTCAGTCGAACGCATACCAGAACTTGCCGATCAAGCTCAACAAAAGCTTGTGTCCTTGGGATACGACAATATCCAAGTTCATATTGGCGATGGCACGCTTGGCTTACCCAAGTTTGCACCCTACGACGCTATCATCGTTGCAGCAGGTGCAACCAGTCTTCCCAATTGCTACGCCGATCAATTGAAGGACAATGGGATTATCGTAATTCCGATTGGGAACAGCCATCGCCAATCGATGATGAAATACACAAAATGCGACGGCAAAATAACCAGCGAAGATCTTGGCGGATTCACCTTTGTCCCGTTAGTTGGCGATCATGGCTGGGATCGCAACAAATAGCATTCCACGAATCCATTGC
>JANMNK010001007.1:0-3071 GCA_031373875.1 Pirellulaceae bacterium
TTCGGGGAGAAGGGCTGGGGATGAGGGGAATAATTCTTGTGCGATTTAGCCCTTCATCCCCCGCCCCCCCGCCCCAAGAAGACTTTATCGAGGGGGGGCTAGGCCTTTTTGGTTTACGCGAGAGCGGAAGAACGAACGACGCATCAATGCTAATTTCGCAATTTCCTTTTCGTCGCACTGTGCAGCCGAGCACTCGGCAACTTTCCATTCGCCTCCCGCCGTTTCGTAACGATTTTCAAAATCCAGGTCGCTTGAATCGCATGTAGAATCTCCTCCAGCAATCGTTTACGAAATCCAATCGTCCGATCGAAGTTAATTCACGGCAACTTCGGGTGCGGGCATTGCGTTATCGGTTGGCGTTTCCACTTCTGTACCCGCAATGTTAACGTAGCGAGTTTGCTTCGATAAAGTTGGGGTCTGGCAACTTCGTAGGCCAGCGTCCATCGAAAAAGGCATCTACAGATTTTTCGCCAAAAGTAATCAATCCTCTGCAGCGCAAAAGTGGCGAGGCACATTGTCCTACATGTAAACTGCAGTCCGACCAATCAATGAAATCACCAAAAACTCGTCCCAGTCCCTGCACCGGCGTGTCAAACCGGTGCGAGTTAGCGTTTGGCCTGAAATGATTCTTCGGCCAGTCCAGCTTGTTCAGTCAGCAAATTCGTGGATCTACGTTCCGTCGCTGTGAGTTAGCATTGGGAAAGCATGTACAGCTGACTCAGGATGGTTCGTCATGTGTCATGAAATGCCAATCTGTTTTGAGCCCTAATCACGAGCTTCCTGAAAGCCCGTGGCGAGACTCCATTCAAGTGGCGCAACTTGAGATCTCTTCACGATTGCAAACCAGTCATTATCGTCTTCTACATCGCGTAACTTAGCACGTCGTTCGGCAGGCAGCAGCAAAAACGCTTGATCGCGAATGTCGCGAATTGCTGCCTCTCGATCATCCTCCGGCATCTTAGAAACGAGGAGGCTTTCAATGAGCTGCTGTGCGATCAAAATGGGATCGCGACTAGGATGCAACGGTGCGTCACGAATCACACAGTGCCGTCTAACAAACTGCATGTGGCTGCGTGGCTCTTCTGGCATCCCGGTACCCACAATTCCTCCACCGATAAAACGGAATGGAATATCAGCGACCACAACGATCGGGTTTAATGGCCAATTGGGTTCAACGTCCGAATCCACGGAGCGGACGAACGCCCTAGGCACTGGAATGCGCCGGTGCAACTCAATCGGTTCGAACAACAAACGCAGAATCCAAAATAGGGCATCCGCGTCGGCAAAATGTCGGTTGACTTTTTCGCGTGCCGCAAGGAACGCTTCCAGGTGTTGGAGGGCGGCCTCCTTTCCAAGCGGTTGCAATGCATTTACTGCCAAGATCATCGAACGTGGGTCGAAGTCATTTTCACATGCTACTCGAATGGCCTCTATAACGGCGTCAATGACAGGATTTGGAGGGAACACCAAGTCAACGTAAGAGTGCTTCAGCGGCTTATGTTCCGATGACCATTCCACAATGGGGCCAAATTGCTCGCGATCGAGGTGAGTTGCTAAAGCCAGCGCGCAGCGAAATGTCTGCTCCTTTTTCTTGTCGCGAGTCAAGCGGCTTAGTTGGATCGTGATCTCGAACGCTCCGCTGTTATCGGTAATGCAATTCTCCGTCTCTGACTGATCAGAAAGTAGCGAGAGCGGTTCGGCAGTGTTTGCGCCAGTCAATGGTTTGCGCCCTACCACAACAGTTACTCCTTGTTGCCAGTCGATGGGCGAGCGTTGATCGTTAGTTTTCTGCGGTTGCACGAGTTGACCGCGAATCGTCGCAATTTCGCCCAGTTCATCGATTGTCACCGGCTGCCACTTTACGTTCAACTCGTCCAATATATCTGTAGTTGGCTGAACACCAGTGAGCGGCTCTCCGTTACCTTCCGTATAAATCCATGAATTTCCATTTGACGACGACCTTCCAAACGACTTGGGTGTGTTTGTGCTCGCATCAAACTCATCCACGTCGAATAGATCTTGCCCTGGCACCGGTGCCGGGATGAGAAAAATCACGCAGAGAACCACAAGTAAGTTAGTTTTCATTTCGCAGTCGCTCCTTCGCTAATTTTGAAAGTAGCGCGTCCTTGGAGTTAGAAAAATTTACGACGCAATCGCGAGCTTTCTGGCTACCTGTACGCAAAGCGAGTCGAATCCACACGTCCTCTATGTCAAGACTGTCGTCGATTTCCTCAACGCGAAGAGGGTCATACTCATTCAAGCGTGCTAAAACGATATCCGTGTACTTCGAACCCGGTGCAATAATCTCTTCAAGAACGTCTTGGCGTTTGTAGTCATAGTGAGTCGCATTAAGTTTGTCTCTTGCCTCAAGTTGTGCGATTCGCTCGAGGAGTTTATCGACGAAGGACGTGTCGCCCTCAATTTTGAAGAGGGCAACAGCGGCAGCTAGTGCAATATCGGAAATGTCTCTCTCGTTGTCTTTCATTGCTTCCTCAAAGAGTGACTTAATTTCCGATGCTATCTTCGATGAGGACGCGCCGATGTTTCCGAGAATTTCTATACCGGATATGCAAGTCCAAATATCTGTACCGCGCATAGCCGCTTCGGCGATTGTAGCAAGTTCCGGCGCATCCCACTTTTCGTTCGCAATCACTCCCATTAACCAATCGAGTCCGAGATCACTTTGCCTCCTTATATGCTCAATGGCCTGGACGCGGTTCGAGGTAAGTTGAAGATACGCCTGACCACACTCTTGCGCCGAAAATTTCTCAAGGTTTTTGACGCCATCGAAGAGAACTCGGAGAGAGCGTTCGCTGCCACAATTCAGTCGCTTGGCATTGCGAGCAAACTGTTCGATCGAAATCGACTTGCCTTCCAAGGCTGCTAGAATTCGATCTTCGACTTTTGGTTGAGTCGGTGTAAGAGTGTTGAGCCACGCATTTGCCAATAGCTCGCGGTCCTCAATTGCATTGGCGTGCATCAAGCTCTGAATTTTCGGTTCCAGCATAGGCATCGGTGACGATCCGGCAATCGCAATCAGCGCTTCGGCGACTACGGCTGACTTGCTGCTC
>JANMNK010001015.1:0-7731 GCA_031373875.1 Pirellulaceae bacterium
GCTGATGCACATACCTTTTGTGGCTCCGCACATATCGGTTGGATTGCAGCACCAACTGCCTTGTCTGTTTGAGCAGGTCTGCGAATTAGGTGCCATACATGACGGTTGAACTGTAGCAGTTGCGGAATGAGCATTACCGGATCGGATAACGGATTCAGCTTGAAATGGTAATTTCATGGTGTTCTCCAAAAATAGGGGGAATCTAAACTACTTTGAGCCTAGACGAACGTGGTGGCCAATGCAACGTTTTTCGTCGAAAAGGAGAAAAATGGAGACAGTTCTGATGAGTTTCCCATGTTAGTTCGCTTGGCTGACGTGGTTTATCGACCAACGCCCCAACACCGGCGGAATCACTAATCAGGTTGACTCGAAAGTCGCTCTGCTTCTTTACGAGCCTCTTTCGATATCAATGGGTGTTCTCTAATCAACTGTAACCTTTTTTCCTTGTCTGGTTCTTTGCTCGACAAGAATTCGGACAAACTCGACGCTTGTCGCTGAATCAATAGTTCTGGTGTCAAAGTTCGCGCATCCCATATTTGCACGATTCCGTCTTGGCCCAGCGACACCATGGTTTTCTGGTCCAACGACATTTCGATGTCGAGAACCGATTGCTCATGTCCGCCAAATGACAACAGTTCTGAGCCCGTTGCAAAATCGATAAGCTGTACAAGCAACGAGCTTCCACCTCTCATAAATCGTTTTCCCGAGGAATCGAAATTGGCTGTGATAGGTTCAGAGGGTTGCTTTGACATTTGTCTAACGAGTTTCATCGAAGATAAATCAACAACAGATTGCTTCGTTCCAAATAAGAAGTACTTCCCATCAGGGCTAAACGCCGTTGCCATTCCTGGGACACCCATGTTTGAAAAAACTGTTTCCCCCGATACGAAGTCCCAAATAACGACTTCTGGATTGTTGTCATACGAAATAGCGATCCAGGGCCGATTGGGATAAAACGTGTAATGGCACGTATCGCGTTGTTCATATCGCAAACTACGTGAGGCGATAATGGATTTCTCTTTCAGGCCAAAGATTTTCAGTGACTCGTGATCCACGTTAAGGCCAATCCAGTTCCCGTTGGGGCTCACCGAGACATCAGTTAATCTCTGATCGAGCTCACATAAAGTAGCTTGTAAACCTGTCGTAGTATCAATGGTCATGACCTTGCCATTTTCGGTCACTACAACAAGTTGACGCGAATTCGGTAAGAATCGAATGGACGTGGGTTTTGATGACTCGCTGAAAGCACCCAATTTATTCGCAGAGCGGATTCCGGTGGTTGCGTAGGCCGTTATGATGCCATCACCTGCGAGTGCCGCTAAATAGCTCCCGTCTGTGCTTAATGACCCTTCAATAGTTCCTGGCGTCCCAAAATAAACGCGGCGATCTAAGGCGTTGTTGGCATCCCAAATGAAAAGCTTGCCGTCGTCGCTCGGCGACAATATCTGCCAGCCATCGAACGAATAGTGGACCGCTTCTACGTTGGCGGCATTTCCACGAATGCGAAGTGTTTCACTGCGGGTTTCGATATTCCAAATGTGTATGAATGAATCGCTGCAACCGAATGCGACATTTCTGCCGTCCGGGCTAAGGGCGAGGCTCCGCACATTTTCGAATTGCATATCGAAGGACTCAACCACCTCCGATTTGCCGCTGGAAATATCCCAAATTTTTAGTCTTCGATTTGGTTTGTTTGCATATGAAACCAATTTGGTCGCGTCCGCGCTTATTGCTACAAAATCCGTAGAATCCGTGCTGGCCAAATCCATCGGCTTGATTTCATTTGTATTGCCGTCTATTCGGCAAAGGGAATATGGTTCACCGTCTGGGCTCGGATTTTTACAAGTTGCATAGAGATGTGTTCCATCGTTTTCATAGGCCAATCCAGTGCGGCGTGGAATGTAGCCTTTGATTTCAAATTTGGCTGGAAGGCTGTCAAGGTTCCAAATGAACAACTTGCCATCGAAACCACCGGAAGCCAATTCGTTTCGTACTGGATTGAACGCTATGCATCGTACGGGCAATTCGTGGCCTTCGAGTTTGTCAAGCTCTTGGCCCGTTATCACATCCCACAAGTGAATTGCCTTATCCTTACCGCCTGCTGCAATTTTTTTCCCATCCGGACTAAACGCAACGCTAAAAGTTCTTCCCTCGCATCCTTTTAGCTCATGAACAACCTTGCCCGTTACCCGATCCCAAATCAGAACTTTTGATCCCCCCGTTGCGAGCCATCGTTGATCGGGGCTAGTTGCGATTGCAAGAATCATTGCGGGATCATTCGCATCGGAACGAGGATCTATGAAAGTTTGCAGTTGAAGATCGCAAAGTCGTCGCAAATAATGCCATTCGAATCCTGTTAGGTCCGGATCTTCGGCACGTTGTGGTAGCAGGCCCTCCAGCAACTGCATTGCTTCTTGGCTTCGACCATTGAGCGATTTTTGCCATGCAAGAACGAACTCTGCAACGTAGGTCCTTCGGTCACTCTCTTTCTTGCGCTCAATTGCGATCCTCTCATTTTCGATTGCAGCTTTCTCACCTGCGAGAGCTCGGAATCCGAAGTAGGTTGAAATTACCGTTCCAAGAATTAAGGTAAACGCGATGCCACTGAGCAATAACGCCGGGAATGGATTGCGACGACACCAACGATGAATTTGTTCCAGATGACCAACAGGTCGTGCGAGAATGGGTTTGTCATCCAGGAATCGCTCTAAGTCCTGGGCGAGTTCAATTGCCGATGCATAGCGTTTGCCAATATCTTTCTGAAGGCACTTTAAGCAAATCGTTTCCAGGTCAATGGGTGTCTTTGCCTGCAACTGACTAGGTGGAACGGGTTCTTGTTTGCGAACTTGCTCTACCGTCTCCATGACGCTAGCGCCCTTGAAAGGTGGGCGACCCGTCAGCATTTCGTAAAGGATTGCCCCCAGCGAATAAATGTCCACGGCGGGACCAATCGTACTTGCTTTGCCATAAGCTTGCTCGGGTGCCATGTAACTTGGCGTTCCGATGATCGCACCACTCATCGTTTGATTCGATTCGTCATCCAACTGCTTTGCCAGTCCGAAGTCTGCGATCTTGGGATTCAAGTGAATCCTGTCGCGAACCGTCGATCGCTCTTGGAAAGTCGTCGACCCTTGTACGGCTTGGGAGTTGTTCCCGCTGGCGGCACCGCTTATGTTTTCGTCACCATTATCGATGAGGATATTGGAAGGCTTCAAATCACGGTGGATGACGTTATGTTCGTGCGCGTATTGGATAGCTTCTGCGAGTGACTTAATTATCTCGGCAGCTAGACGAGGTTGTTGGGGTGTATTCTTAAGGAAATCTGCAAGACTGCCGCCGTTCACGTATTCGAGCGACAAATACGGGAGTGGTTCGCAGCCCGTCTCCGGGACCCATTCGCCGATTTCGTGAACTTGAACGATATGACGATGATGAAGTCGAGCAACCGCTTCCGCTTCTGTTCGAAATCGAACGAGCTCGATGTCTCCCGCATGCGATCCTGTCGAAATCATCTTGAGGGCGACGAGCCGTTTGAGACCCTTTTGCTGAGCTTTGTAGACAATGCCCATAGCACCTTTGCCGAGCACATCCAGAATCTCATAACCTTCGATAGAGGGAAGCGGTCGACGGGTTTTCCCCAACTTCTCCTGTCGGCGATCAACCAGCGAAGGACCATTTCCCGCAACGGTCTTCGGAGTTTTGCGAGCGTGATCTTCATCTGGGCGGGGGACTGACGCAGATCTTGCAGCCGACTGATCAGTGTAAAACAGCTCCGTTGCAAACGAGGCATCATCAAGTGACATTTCCTCGAACGCGCCTAGAGGCCTGCGCACGTTCGGAAAGTCACCATCGGCGGTAGTTTTGTCCTCGTGAGATGAATCGGACATGGGGAAGGCAGGGGCAAGATTTGTGTGGGAGCGATCATTGGACGCTAGACAGTATCATACCGAGGTTTAGTTCAAGGCGCTCACTTTGTTTTGTCGTTATTTCAGATTCATTAGCCGAAATAACGATGAATAACCACTCTGTTAGGAAAAATCGCGAAAACTTCTGGTAGGGAACGCAGCAGCATTCGCAGAAAAAATAATGAATCATTCAAGGTGGTTATCTACGGTTTCTAATGCCAACTTGGAGCTGGTCAAATAGTATGGGAGTTTTTCAATTCAGATTTGATCCGTAGGAGTACGGATTTTTTCGGTGATGATCCAGCAATATCCGATTTACGGCTCGACTGGTTGTTCGAAAAACCTTTTGTTCTTTTGGGAACGTAGACAACTTGAGAGGATACGGGTAATGAGATTACCCATTTTATGGGTGATCCAACAGAGTCTTTGAGGCATCAGGATCGCTACCCATTTTTAGTGCAGTTCCTTGAGTTGCGATTGATGAAAGGACCAATCCTTGGATAACGGCACAAAACCAAGTGGAAATTGACTTTTCCACCTGGATTGCAACAATTTTCGGTCGCCCCTATAATCCTGACCTTGAGTTTGCGAGTCGAACCGGATGTTCGCCGCTAGATTTTTGTTGTTTAGTTATTTTCGCATGCACGTTTCAGTGTGTGCTTGGCGATGGAGGAATTGCTTGTGGGTGTCAAGAAAACCGGTAAAGGTCGGCGAAAAATTGGTCGAAAGAAACGCCGCATGCGCGCTCGCATCCGACATCGCAAATAATCTCCATAAGCTCTGTCCGCAAACGAACCAGTCTTTTCTTTAGTTCCAACACTGGTTCGTTTCTTTCTGGACGGTCATTGCGTCATACGCAGATTCTGCAGTGTTCGTTGCTGCGCATCTTCTAACACAACCGGTCGTTTCCAATGTTTGTCTACGGCACATCAAGACCCGCAGCGTTTGCATGCTGCGAGCCCTCGCGATCATTCTTGTCTGAAGCGTGCCGCTGGCAACAAGTTGTTAGTTCAGGAAGTTAATTTTCTATTACTCGTTCTTGAGTGAAGTCCAATTTCGATGCCTTCGGCGTTTTCTTTCCGTGCATCAAAATCCCCTCCTTCGCATGCGGTGTGTTGTATCCTCTCTTAAAGACAGCTTTGAATAGAAACCAAGCATGGCGCATCTATGACAACTGATGCAAACGATTTCTATAAAAGGAACTAGTCGAAAAGAACATTCATCGAAGATAGCATTCGCGACAGAAAATTTGACTTGTTTTTCAGAACACGCGAAAAGTTTTCTTTACATAGCGATCAAGAATTTGCATACTGTCGTCCTCACACGAGCAGCACGAAATGAAAACGTGTTGCGTTCCGCGAGTCTCATCTAGAAAGTGGTCAGTGAATGTTGGATGCACGAATACCTCGTCTCGGGGTCAGTGAGTTTTCCACTTACAGTTGGACTTTCGAAGAAGATGTGCTGAATTACCATTCTCATGGATTCGGTGCGATTGGTTTATGGCGAGCCAAAGTTTCCGATTTTGGTGAAGAGAAAGCTTATGAGCTGCTTCGCGAGAATGACATGCGCGTCTCGTCCTTGCATTGGGCCGGAGGTTTCACCGGCAGCGAGGGCCGATCATTTCGCGATGCCATGCACGATGCGTTTGACGCGATTGAATTAGCGGCTTCGTTGCAAGCAGAGACTTTGGTTGTATTGGCCGGTAGTCGCTCAGGTCATACTCGCAATCATGCGAAACGGTTACTGACGCTTGCACTCCGAGAATTGTCCGAAGCTGGGGAATCGATGGGTGTCCAAATCGCCGTTGAGCCCATGCATATGGGATGTGCCTACGATTGCACTTTCTTGACGGATATTCCATCGACGTTAGACATCATCGCGTCGATAGGTCGGAGCAATCTTGGGATTGTATTTGATTGCTACCATATGGCTCAAGAAGACAACGTCGTCGAATGGTTGAGTGCAATTGTTCCGCTTGTGCGATTAGTGCAACTTGGCGATGCAAAACGCCTTCCGCTGGGCGAACAAAATCGTTGCTTATTAGGGCACGGCAAAATACCGTTGGACGCGATTGTTCAAGCTTTTGAGACGCATGGTTACAAAGGTTTCTACGAAGTCGAACTCTGTGGCGAAGATCTCGAGCACTTTGACTACAGCTACATGCTAAAACAATCGCGGATGGCTGCAGCTCAAATGCTCGCAACCGCAGCTTCTTTTGTCTGATTCAAATCAGTTCTCAGGCTATAAGAAAAAGATTCTTCGAATGAGCGGGCTTGGCGCGAGTCGAAAAACCTTGCGACGAGGTACCTGGAAACGTGTCTTTGCCATCGTCACGCGGCGACGAGTTCTATTTCCGATGAATAAGTTCCAGACAAGCCAAATGTTTTGGGCCCCGTACATAGAGTAAACCGTCTGACAAAACAGGCGGAGCCCAGCAAGGATACTCCAGTAGAGAACGACGATTCTTAGGGTTGGTCATTCGTTCAAGATCGATACTTGTCACCAAATCCCATCGGTCAGGGTTGGGGCGGATCAAGCTCAGTTGTCCGTATTCTCCCAGAACGATCAGATGGTTATCGACCAACAGCGACGTAGTGCGTTGTCGATTCCGTTCAATCCAGCGCACTTTGCCCGTGTTAAGCTCGATACATCGAAAATCCGAATCCGGTTCGTTTCGGCCGCTTGATCCGAAAAGCAAATCACCGACACAAATGGGCGTGGCCCAGTGAGCACGAAACGTTTGATCTTTCCGCGTTTTTCCATCACGCCACACTTCTGCGAAAGCCCCCGACTTCATCTCCACGATAACCGAAGCGGGGCCGTAAGTCTCGGATAGGAAAATTCGATTGCCAAAAACCACGGGCGACGACGCATTCACGCTTTCCATGACATCTGATCGCCAAGGAAAAAATGTCTCATGGCTGCCATCTTGCGCATGGAAAGCGAGTAGGCCTTCACGAACAAACGAAAGGCACCAATCGGCATTGTCGATATTCGCAATGATCGGCGCAGAGTAACTGGCCAAGTAATTTCCGACGCGATATATTTCCTTGCCCGACCGGCAATCAAAAGCGACCATCGCGGTACCGTTGGGTTCGACTAAATTAAGTTGGCCGTCGCCGATTTTCTGGCTCGATGCCGGCGAACCGCCGACCATTACCCACAACAGATCGCGATAGGCAATCGGCGTTGCTCCAACTCCAAAGAAATTTTGCACGACTCCATATTCTTTGTTGATGTTCCGTTGCCAAACAAGCTGACCGGAGTCAATTTTCAAACAAGCGAGCTTGCCAGCAACGCCATAAACATAAACGTGGTTTTGATGGACAATGGGACTGACTCGCGGGCCATCGTTGTACCCATACATATCTCGGTAAACTACCGGCGATTCCCATCTCCATTTTTCGGCACCGTTCATCGATTCCAAACAAACAAGACGTTCAGCGTCATCGAACCGATCGAATTGAAAAACGTACCCGTCGGCCACAACACAGTTCCCGTAGCCAACACCCGTTTCATAGGTCCACTTGATAGGCAACTTCCCCGCAACCCAGTCGGTTCGAATTCCCGTCTCCCCAGAAACCGAATTGCCACTCGGTCCGAGCATTCTGGGCCAGTTATTTGATGAAGGCTGATTGGCCACTGGATCAGCCTTACCAGATTGCGCTAAACAATATCCAGAAAATCCGATCGAGGTCCAACAAACTACACTGAAAAGTAACTGCGGTACCATGTTCGCAATGACAGTGGACGATAAACTAGTAGGAAAGCGTCGTTTCTTTAAAAACGCAGAAAACATCGATCCACCGAATCCTGGCAAAAGTAT
>JANMNK010001068.1:0-10340 GCA_031373875.1 Pirellulaceae bacterium
AGCGCCAATAGCAGTGATTTCCGACGTTCGTTCCCATTGACCATCCATAAAAATGGGCAAGTAGCTCGAGTTTTGCAAGCCAACAATTACGCCCTGAGAGATGGCATCGTAAAACGGGCTACCGATGTTTTGCGTCAAGACGCCAATGGTCATGGAACGCCCATTGGCAAGACTTCTGGCAACCACATTTGGTTGGAATCCAAGCCTCTGGGTCGCATCGAGTATTGCTTTTCGCTTGTCAGGATGCACTCCGGCGGTCCCGTTGAGCACTCGAGATACGGTGCTTTTGGAGACCTTGGCGACCTCTGCAATATCTTGAATGGTGACAGTTTTCATGGCGTGGAAATTCCTGGGAAAGTCGGACCATAGACATTATAGCAAGATATTGGTTTTTGTTGCTTGAAACCGGTTTCAAAAATGCTATCATGCAACCGTTTTCAAGGTACGAATCGCCGCAGAAAATGCAGTCGCGAGAAATTCAATCGCAGACTTAACCCGCCGAAACTGCAGACTTTCCGCGACCAAAACCCGACAGACCCAGATGGATCGTTTAATCACAGCAAGATCGAGAACAAAAGACCCATGAGTGCAACAGCGACAAGACAAATTCCGTTCGGTCAGAAGCTCGCCTTTGGCTTCGGTATGTTGGCGAACCAAATGTTCCCTGCCGCACTCGGTGTGTTCCTTGTCGTATTGGTTCAAGGCCTTGGCTTTCCTCCGCTTGCGTGGGGATTCATCTTTTTTGCACCCAGAGTCTTTGATGCCATTACGGATCCCATCATGGGATTCATCTCTGACAACACGCGTTCCAGGTGGGGCCGTCGCAGGCATTATGTATTCATCGGAGGGATCATGCTGGGAATTGCCTACATTGCAATGTGGCAACTCTATCGTGAAAACAGTTTGACGTTCAACTTCATCTACTTCATGGCGATGTCTTTGGTGTTCTATCTGGGACTGACTATATTCAGCGTGCCTTACGTGGCGATGGGCTACGAGATGAGTGATGACTTTCATGAACGAACGAGTATCATGGCCATTTCTCAGTTTGTCGGCCAATGGGCTTGGGTGATTGCTCCCTGGTTTTGGGTCATTCTTTACGATAAAGACGTATTTGCGACACCCGATGACGGTGTTAGAGCTTTGTCCGTCTGGGTCGCCATCCCGTGTACTGTGTTCGCAATCATTCCGGCAATTTTTATTAAAAGCAAATCGACGCTAGACCGCACCGATTTTAAACCAATCAATCTTCAGTCCGTTGGCAGCAGTCTAAGTGATATATTGCAATCCACGAAGGAAGCTTTTGCGATTCCGCAGTTCCGGAAGCTGGCTTTCGCGACGTTCTTGGTCTTCAATTCGTTCAATATCATTGCCTCGTTCACGTTCTTTATTATCGTGCATCATCTGTTCAGCGGAAACGCTGATGCTGCGGGTATTTGGCCGGCGCTGCACGGTTGCATCGGTGCCCTGGTCACGACCTTCTTGGTCATACCGATTGTTGCGACAGTATCGAAAAAAATTGGCAAGAAGCGCGCATTCATTATCTCGCAGGCTATCTCGATTATCGGGTACATCTTGTTCTGGTTTCTTTTCGTTCCAGGTAAACCTTACTTATTCCTTTTCGCATTACCATTTCATTCCTTTGGAATTGGCGGCCTCTTCACTTTGATGATGTCAATGACTGCTGATGTTTGTGATATCGATGAGCTCAATACCGGCAAGCGACGTGAAGGAATTCTGGGTGCTGTGTACTGGTGGATGGTGAAGTTCGGTAATGCATTTGCAGGGCTCTTGGGTGGATTCATCATGTGGTTTGTTGGTTTCGATTCAGGCGCTGTAACTGAATCGGCTATGACGGGACTACGACTTTCCTATACTTTATTGCCGATCATCGGGGTCTTGGGCGCGATCTGGATCATGTGGGGTTATGACGTCACCGAAGAACGGGCAGCCAGTGTCCGTCGCCAACTCGAAGAACGAAAAGCCTCTTAGGCGATTGGACGCAGTTGAGCCATGCTCGCTCTCCGCTGATCCACTGTCTCTGGCAATGAAACGCATTGCTGGTTTCCAAAATTAACCATTTGATTTCGGCACAGTGAAAACGCTTGTAGCCCATTTGAACGAGAATATGACATGATGAATACAATTTCAGCCGCAAGTAACGCAAAGGTAACTGGTGAATACGTACAGCTTGATGGTGAGCAGTACTTTCGAATTGCGAATCACAACCTGATGCCCGACTTCTTTATGTCGATAACGGGTGCCAGCGATCATTGGATGTTCATCTCCAGCAATGGGGCTCTAACGGCTGGACGAAAGAACTCCGATTTCGCCTTATTCCCTTACGCCTCAGACGATCAGATTTCAGCCATGCGAGGTTCGACGGGCGCGTTCACTTTGATTCGCCATAAATCCCAAGCCTCTGCTGCAGCTCTGGTCGCAACTTGGGAGCCCTTCACTGGTCGCGAAGCGGACAGTGGTGATCATTTCCAAAACATTTACAAATCGCCGCTGAGTAACAAGATTGTATTTGAAGAAATCAATCAGTCTCTGCAACTTGCTTTTCGTTATCGCTGGACGTTCAGCGAGCGGTTCGGCTTCGTGCGTAGTTGCCGTCTTACCAATGTGGGCCAAGAAGTGTGTGAGCTGGAGATTCTTGACGGTTTGAGAAACGTTCTACCCCATGGCATAGGTCGCGAATTCCTGATGCGGTTTAGTAATCTGGCCAATGCGTACAAGAAGAACGAACTGTTGTCTCCTTCCCAACTTGGAATCTACTACTTGAGCTCGATTCCAACGGACCGAGCCGAGCCCAGTGAAGGCTTGAAAGCGACCACTGTTTGGCAAACAGGCTTAAACCCTAATGCGATTTTGCTCTCGACGGAACAGCTCAATGCGTTCCGTGACGGGCACTCGATCACGCCCGAGACCGATGTCCGCGGAAAAGCGGGTGCGTATTTACAAAGTGCCACGTTGAAACTTGCACCCGGCGAATCAAAAGAATGGATGGTGGTGGCCGAGCTGGAACAAGACCGCAGTCGCATTGTCAAGCTCGATGGGTTCATCAAAAGCGCGAATGATCTGATGGCGGCCGTCGAAGAAGATATACAGGCTTGCGAACAGGCTTTGTTGAGAATCGTCGGTTCAGCCGACGGTATTCAGCTTACGTCCAATGCGAGACGATCCAATCGACACTTATCCAATACGATGTTCAATGTGATGCGGGGCGGCATTCCCGTCTCCAACTACGACTTTCCCTCCAGCGACTTCGTTCTGCACGTCAAGCGATCTAACTCGCGTGCATACCAACACAACACGGCCTTTCTAAGTGAATTGCCTGAGTCGATCGGAATGGATGAGTTGCAACAGCGAATCAAGCGCCAGTCGGATAAAGACCTTGTTCGGTTGGGGTCAGAATATTTACCACTGACTTTTGGTCGGCGTCATGGTGATCCTACTCGGCCCTGGAATCACTTTTCCATCGACGTGCGGGCCGAAGCCGGCGAGACGAATCTTAACTACCAAGGAAACTGGCGAGACATTTTCCAAAATTGGGAAGCGCTGGGTGTATCGTTTCCGAATCTACTGCCGGCGATGGTCTTTCGATTTGTCAATGCGACCACCGCTGATGGTTATAACCCTTACCGCCTGACCAAAGCCGGCTTTGAGTGGGAAGAGCCTTCCGCGGAAGATCCTTGGGCGAATATTGGCTACTGGGGCGACCATCAAATCATTTACTTGCTTAAGTTGATGGAGTGGACGCGGAAGTTTCATCCTGGTTTAGTCGAGAAGACGTTGCTTGCACAGGAGTTTGTTCACGCCAATATTCCTTACAAGATTAAGTCGTTCGAAGCCATCAAGCGAGATCCACGGTCGACGATTGATTTTGATCACCGGGTGGCCAAAGAAATTTCGCAGCGTGTTTCCGAGCTGGGAGCGGATGGAAAACTCGCCATCAACCAGCGTGGCGATATCCACTACGTATCATTGATGGAAAAGCTGTTAACGCTTTCACTTGCCAAGCTTTCCAATTTCATTCCAGATGGTGGCATCTGGTTGAACACTCAGCGACCTGAATGGAATGACGCCAACAATGCGCTGGTTGGAAGCGGCCTTTCGATGGTCACGACTTGCTACCTGCTCCGCTGGTTCCGATTTCTCAAGGAGCTCATTGCGTCGCTGCCAGACGCAGAATTCAAAGTTTCGCGCGAAGTCGAGTTGTTTTTTCGTCGCATTAGCGAAGTGTTTGCTGCCCAGGATAATTCTCCCTCGCAGCGAATGTCGGCCGAAGCAAGATGCAAAATGGTCGAATCCTTATCCAGAGCCGGCTCCGACTATCGGCTCAAGCATTACGAACAAGGAATTGGCGGCGAGTACTCACAAATCTCTCAAGGTGATTGCAACCGCTTCTTTGACAATGTTCTTGGCCAACTTGAGACCACCATTCGAAACAACCGACGCAGCGATGGTCTCTATCACACTTACAACCTGATACAGATTGACGATCAAACGGTAGATGTCAGCCACTTGTACGAGATGCTGGAAGGACAAGTTGCGGTGTTAAGCGCCGGATTACTGAGCGCCAGTGAATCCAACGAGTTGCTACAGTCGCTACGTGTGAGCAATCTTTATCGGCCGAACCAACAGAGTTATTTGCTGTATCCCGACAGGAGTTTGCCTGGATTTCTCGAGAAGAACAGAATATCCGATGATGCGGTCAAGTCGATACCGCTTGTGAAGCAGTTATTGCAGGCCGGAGATCATTCCATCGTTGATCGCGATGAGACGGGCGTCATCCATTTCAACGGGAGTTTTCGAAACTCGTCGGATGTTCGCCAAGCCCTAACGCGACTTCATGCGAGTTTCCAGCCGGAAGTAGAGAACTCGGGCAAGCAGGTGTGCGACTTGTTCGAAAGCGTGTTTAACCATGCGGAATTTACTGGTCGGTCGGGTACTTTTTTTGCCTACGAGGGTTTAGGCTCGATCTATTGGCACATGGTTTCCAAGCTTGGATTATCGGTTATCGAGAATCTGTTTTGGGCCATCGAAAACAATGAGTCCCAAGAGGTGATTGATTCTCTGCGAACACATTATCAGGAAATTCGCTTCGGCGTTGGTGCCGAGAAATCTCCGTCGGACTATGGTGCCTTTCCAACTGATCCTTACTCGCACACGCCCGAGAATGCAGGTGTCAAGCAACCGGGAATGACTGGGCAAGTCAAAGAAGACGTCCTAGCGCGGTTTTCGGAGTTGGGCACACATATCGAAGGCGGTAGATTGCGTTTCCGTTTCGATTTGTTCGACCGATCCGAACTGTTGCCGACATCGAAGCCTTTTGAATATGTCGACATCGCAGGAAAATCGACCGTCGAGCCGTTACCGGAGCACTCGGTCGCCTTTACGCTTTGCCAAGTCCCAATCGTCGTCTCAGCTGGGTCGCAGAATAGAATCGATGTGCTACTGGATAACGGCCAGCATTTGACTTTTTCCGAGCTAGAAATCAATCCTGAGACCAGTCGTGAGCTCTTTTCGCGAACCGGAAAAATTAAGAAGATCCACTGCGAATTCAGCCAGTAATATTTAATCGAGAATCAATGCTTCGTCGGCAATTCCATTCATTCAATACTACAAGCAGCCAATTGCACATGTTCAAGCCATTCGTTTTATTGTTGGTCGTCGCATCCATCTTCGTTGCGCCTCAGGTTGCTCAGTGCCAGTCCCAAGTTGTTTTGAAAAAGAACAACGGTTTGTTTGAGCTGGTAAGAAATGGTGAGCCCTACCAAATCAACGGAGTGGGCGGACAAACGAATTTAGAGTTACTCGCCAAACTCGGTGGGAATTCAATCAGGACTTGGGGAAGTGATGATATTGGTGCAGTTCTCGACGAAGCTCAAAAGAATGGATTGACGGTTTGTGTCGGCTTTTGGATGGGGCATGAGCGACATGGATTCGATTATCAAGATCAGAATGCCGTGCTCAAGCAGCTTGAAGACTCATTGGCGGTAGTGCGGAAGTACAAGCAGCATCCGGCTGTATTGATCTGGGCTGTAGGAAATGAAGCCGAAGGCATGGGAACCAATCCCGCGGTGTGGCTCGCCATAAACCAGATCGCTAGGGAAATCAAAGAGATCGATCAAGATCATCCGACCATGACTGTGATTGCCGAACTGGGTGACAACGAAGCGAAGATCAAGAGCATCGAACGGTTTTGTCGGGACATCGATATTATCGGTATCAATTCCTATGGTGGAATCGAATCGATCGGTACACGTTTTAAGAATGCTGGAAGCTCCAAGCCTTATATTGTGACTGAACACGGTCCGCTCGGACCTTGGGAATGCGGGAAAACGGCTTGGGACTCTCCTCTCGAATTTACCAGCACCGAGAAAGCTAAATGGTATGCCAACGGTTATCGCCAGGCGGTTCAATCTCAAAAAGGGATCTGTCTGGGATCTTACGCATTCTTATGGGGCAGCAAGCAGGAAACCACGGCGACATGGTTCGGCATGTTGCTCGACGACGGCAAGCGACTGGGTGCTGTGGACGTGATGAGCGAAGCGTGGACAGGTTCGCCGCTCAAAAACAAGTGCCCTGAAATTCAAAGTTTGGTCTTGGATGCAACCAGTCCCTGCAAGCCTGGCCAAATCATCCAGGCCAAAGCTGTGGTGAGTGATCCAGAGGGAGATAAGCTTCAAATTCAGTGGGTTTTGCGTACCGACTCCGGCACCATTGGTGCTGGAGGCGACGAGCAAAAAGCCGAGAAGGAATTGAGCGAGCTGGTCAAAGCGGATAAGATGTCCGCGAGTATCACAGTTCCCAAGAACGGCGGTGGGTATCGACTGTTTGTATATGTCTACGATGATCACGGCGGCGCAGCGGTAGCGAATGTCCCCTTTCTGGTTGACGCGCCGACTGGGAATTCGACGGCAGCCAAAGCTGAACTGCCGTATGTCGTTTATGGCGACAGTTCTCAGCAGAAGATTTTCGTGCCAGCGGGATACATGGGTAACGCCAAGGATGTCGTGATGGATTTAGGATCTCAAGACAATCCCCACGAAGGAAAGACCTGCTTGAAAATCCAATACAAGAGCACCCAGGCTTGGGGCGGCGTTCTTTGGCAATCACCAGCCGATGACTGGGATGGAAAACTTCCTGGCGGTCTCAACTTCGACGGGGCCGTCAAACTTGAGTTTTGGGTGCGTGGGGCCGTCGGTGGTGAAAAAGTCAATTTTGTGCTGGGCGGAGTAGGCGGTGCTGAAGCCTACCGAGACACTGCCAAAGCTGAATTGCCCGATGTCATACTGACCGACAAGTGGCAGAAGCTGGAAATATCTCTTGAAGGAAAAAATCTCTCGCGCATCAAGACACCATTTGGATGGTCGTTAGCGGGACAGGCCAAGCCAGTGACGTTCTACGTCGATGAAATCAGGTTCGTGGCTAAATAACCGCAAATCAAACGATGAACGAGACCAGCGTTCGACGGATCATTGGCCGCTCTTTGTCTCGCGTGGCTTCTTGGCACGAACGAGATATTCAATGGCCAGTACTTCGTAAATGGCGTTGGTGTCTGGATCCTGGATTGTGGTTCGCCTTTCCCAAAGTTGTTCAAAAAGATAACAACTGCGTAACTTGCTCATAACGTCAATCCGCAGTCCATAAACGTTGGGATGTCGACAACGAAAATGTGGCAATTGCTCCTCTAAGCCTCATAAGCTCGGACTGCCAAGTGCGACTCCGAGACCCGTCATTGAACAGGCTGTAGCCGGTAGGAGTTTAGGCTGTAGGAAGAAAACCCTACAGTCTAAAACGCTACAGTCTAAACTCCTAACGTGATCGCGTGGTCCAGCGGCTAAGACAACTGCATGACACGCAGGAAACCGAGATGCTCGATTACTTTTACGAGCATTGATAGTAGCAGGCAGACTCCGTTCTGCCGTCCGCAATAAGTTACGGCACATCTTACGTCGCGATTTGTTCTGGCACAGTAGCAGGCAGACTCCGCTCTGCCGTCGCGATTTGTTACGGTACATCTGCCGTCCGCGATTTCTTACGGCACAGTAGCAGGCAGACTCCGCTCTGCCGTCCGCAATTTGCTACGGCACATCTGCCGTCCGCGATTTGTTACGGCACAGCGGAGTGTGCCTACTACTTCGTGGTTTGTAAGTTTTCCGGGAGCGCGTTCTTGGTAAGAACGAAGATCGAGTTCGATTCGCGAACGAACCTTTGACAAGCGGGAGGCATGAGGCCGGAGGCTGCAGAGTTTTAACTCCAGCCTCCGGCCTCCAGTCTCTAACCGTGCCGTCTTTTTGAGCTCAAATATCCTGCAACCCACACCTTGAACTGCACTCGGTTCGTAAATGAGCGATCCTCGATTCAGCCGAGTGACTTTTGGTGTCCGGACTGCTCCAGAGTATTCGAAACGAAGAAGGTCGACAGAAAAGCGATCAGTCGGGTTAACAGTTTTTGCAAAAGGAACGCCAAGGGATTTTGATTTTATTGGTGCGGTTCGTGCTCGGGCAAACCAACAGTTGAACTTTTTAACCATCGATCCTGCCGGGACGAAACCGCTTGAATCAGTCTCCGACTCACTTGCGGACACAGCGTTAATCAAAACGAGGAGCGGAACCGGAATTGAGGAGAACAAATGCTACCATGGGGCGAACGGTTTTAGTAATGGGGCAGCTAGGCGTAAGCACAACAACTCGAGATAGGCTACTAATCCGCTAGCAATCTGGCCAAAACAGTAGCAGACTGGGGTCTGCAGTCAACCGCTTTTTTCAGAGCCAGCTTTGCAACAGCCACCAGCTTCGACTCAGCAGGCGTGCGAGTAGAATGCGGAAGACGCACGTCATCGTCTGTGACTGTGTCGAGCAACAATTCTCCATCGTGAGGACTTTGCCCCGTCAGTAGATAGTACGCAAGTCCACCGATCGCATAGATATCGGTAGCAAAGCCGATCGTACCGAAGGCAGGTGAGATCTGTTCCGGCGCTGCAAAGCCTAGCGTTCCACCAGGCGATTCTAACGACTCAACTTCAGCACATTCTGTAATGGGTTTTTGTGCATGCGTTGAGAATCCAAAATCGGTAACAACGATGCGTCCGTTGCAGTCAAGCAAAATGTTGTTGGGAGTTAAGTCACCGTGTACAACTCCGGCTTGATGCGCGGCTGCAACGGCCTCGCAAATCTGAGCCAGCCATTGCACGGATGTCGACGAATCGTCTGGCTTGACGTTGGTGAGGGGCTGGCCATCGATGTACTCACAGACAAGATATGGCCCACCGTGCGGCGACTGTCCCCAGCCGAGATACTTCACAACGCCGGGGTAGTTGATCTTCGAAGCATGGTCAATCTCGCGCAGAAATGAGAGTTTGCTGTTCGGGTTCGTCCATAAATGTCGGTGCATAAACTTCACGGCGACGACTTGTCCGTCTGTCTGTAGTCTCGCTCGATAGACTTTTCCGAGCGCCCCACTGCCAACGAGTTTCCCAAGTACAAACTGTCGGTAACCGATGTTGGGAAGATTGGTAATTTCAGGTGCCGAAGCGAGCAATGTGCCATCTCGTTCATCGACAGAAGCGAGTTTTCCTGTGACGATGTCTTGCATCGCTGTGATGCGCCGGCGAATCGTCCGCTCGTCGACGTTTAGCTGTTCCCCGATTTCCTTTTGAGTCGCATTCTCCAGAAGAAGTTCGAGAAGTTGCGATTGATCGGAATTGAGTAGTGAATGGATCTCGGCCAATAATTCATCGGCCTCGGTTGCGGAAGGGTTTGTTCTCAGATCGGGCTCAAGATCATCGAGCGATATTCTCGTCCGTCCGCCACCGCGTTTGGCAGCTGACTCGCGCTCCAATGCCCTGGCCAGTTTTCTGCGGACGAATGTCGCCAGAATGTTCCATGCGGACGCAGTGCTTTCGAGCTTGATGGACGCCTTGACGCTGGCTCTGGTCACTCGGAAGAAGCTGCCCAGAGCAGATTGCACCACATCTTCGGGAGTGATGCTGTCGCGAAACTTGCGATTGAGCCGAGACGCAACCAGTGCAATCAACCGGACCGCGTACCGAGCCAAAAGTACTTGCGCAGCTTCCTGAGAACCCGCTTGCCACAGGTCGACCAGTTCCCGGCTAGCTCGGTTCGTCAGATTCACATCCGAAATTTTTTGAAAATTGATGTCCGCTTTTCCGTCCAGATTCTCACCTCCTTCGGTACCCGTTTGTTTCCAACAATTCTAACCTGAGGATCTCCATTGTGACGATGGTCGTGACTAAACCATGCAAAGGCTGCAAAGATAAGGCTTGCCTGAAGGTTTGCCCGTGTGATTGCATTTATGAGGATGCCGAG
>JANMNK010001095.1:0-3175 GCA_031373875.1 Pirellulaceae bacterium
CAAATTGACCGTGACATAAGGAAAAACTTCGCATGGTGTATCGATCTTGCCACGCACTGCGTCTTCTATTTGCTGCTTGAGGCTTCCAGATTCGACGGGATATTTTCCTGTAAGAAGAAAATAGAACGTCACTCCGAGTGAATAGATATCTGAGCGTTGATCGATTCGATCGGTCTGACCAAGCAACTGTTCAGGGCTCGAAAACGCGGGGGTTCCCATCATTTGCCCGTCAAGTGTGTCGAGCGACGCATGATTCTCTTGAGCAGTCCGAGAGCCATCAAGTATTTCGTCGGGCTCGCTCATGACTTTCGCCAAACCCCAATCCAGTAACAGCGTCTCGCCAAACGGACCAAGAATCACATTGTTCGGTTTTATATCGCGATGGATGACTCCTTGTCCGTGAGCGTAGGCGACGATGTTATTGAGCGAAATCAAGTTTTGCAACAAATGCCGGAATTCAAACGAGTAGAAAAAGCGTCGGGTTCTCGACTCGCCACCATTCTGATGAAGCTCACGAATCGTCTGATGTAATGTCGGACCTTCGACAAATCGCATCACGTAGCAAGGACGGTTCGGGTCATCAAGTTTCAACGAATGGACAGGCACAATTCCAGGATGATCCAACCGGCCAGTCACACGGGCTTCGCGCTCAAAGCGAGTTCGCTGTTCATTTGACAATCGACTCCACTTTGGAAATTTTATTGCGACCCGCCGATTCATCGTCGGATCGGTCGCCAAGAATACATGACCAAGTCCACCGCTGGCGTGAAGGCGCTCAATGTGATATTCGGTGGATATGTGGACTGGTCCCGAGGGCACAATCGCTGGAGTCGGGTCGGTTTTCGAGGTTGTAGAAGTTTGGAGTGGATTGGTGCCACCAAAATGCGATTCGACCGCTTGCAGAGCACGGATATGCCAACGGACTTCTCCCAGCATTTCCGGACACTGTTGACAAAGCTCTTCGGGCGTAATGGGCTCGCCGTTTTCTTGCCGCTCCTCCCATAGACACAACAAATCGTCGATGGCTACCATAAAAAAAGTACTTTCGGCTTCTAGACCAAGGATCGACCTGCATCAACCCAGCAAGGCATTGGTTTTCGCAAATGCTTTGCTGTCGTTCGATTTAAGATTTTTAGACATCCGTAGATTCGTCGAGCAAGTCACGGTACAGCTTGACGCGAGCGGTCTTCCAGCGACGTCGAATGGTGCGTTCTGCTGCACTGAGCAATTCAGCAGCTTCGCCCAACGTTAGGCCTTGGTACCACAGTAAATCAAACAGGGCTCGATCCTCGTCCGGTAATCTTTCTACATATTCATGAAACTCTGTCCAACGCGCTAAACCCTGGGGATCGTAGGTCTCGTCGGGGGACGACTCGACGGGTGCGGCTAAATGCTCACCCTCTTTGACCCACGAGCGTGCCAAGTTGGTGGCCATGCCGCGAGCTCCAAAATAGTGGCGTGCTAAGTCGATCAATTCCCGACGAATTACTGCTGCGGCCAACCGAAAATAATCGAGAGGCGTCGGTGGATGATTATTCTCCAAAGCTTTCCACAAACGGATGGATCCGTTTTGCAACAAATCGTCCGTATCTTCCCATCGAGAGACACCGGGAATGTCGGCCATTATTTTTTTAGAAAGTTGTCGCAATCGCTCAATCGAGACATCCAACAATTGACGTGAAGCCTCCGGATGTCCCGCCGCCAACATATCCAACAGCCGTTGGACGACCATGGTGGAAGTTGGCCCCACGGAATCGAACGAATTAGATGAATTGGGGGAGTTAGACATCGGAATTCGACCCGTTGACTTTCGAACTTACCCCACAAGTATAGGGTGCCAATTTTCGGCATGCAATCAAAAGGTATTCCGTTATGCGTTTCTCCATGCGGGGAATTTGGAAAAGCAATTCGCGCTCGCTGTTTGCGTTCTTTGAAATTCAAAATTCAAGTGCTGCTGTATCCGTATACTCCCCGGCGTTACCAACTGGCGAGCCATAGACGAACCGTCGTGGCCAGTCAGTACGTGTTCGGAAAGCACTCCCGAATTTAAGTTGTCACAAGACTCAACCCGTTTTTCAACATTTTTGGCGTTCGTTGTGGCTACGGGCTGACTTGAAGGAATTCGCTATAACATTTTCCGTAAACTATTCCGCAGCAATGGTTTACAGCGCAATTCTAAAACCACTTGCGGACGTAGCACTGCAAAAAACTTGTTCAAGGGCTCTTGGATTCTTCCCAATAAGCCCAGAAGCGAACGAATATCATTATGATATCATTTAGATATCGTAAAGCTCTTTCGATCAGTTAATAAGGGATTGTTTCATGCACGAAGAAAAAACGTTTCGTCCTGTATCAGGTTGGTTACCCTTGGCCTGTTGTTTGACCTTGATGGTAGCGACACCCGTGACCATTGCCGTCGCAGTTAACATTTCCTATTCAATTGGTGGCCTAGCGACGGGCGCGTTGGTGGTCGCTGCCATAATGAGTGCCATCACCGGTTTCATCGGACTTTTCGGATTGATGGCGGTTGCGCCCAACGAAGCACGAGTTTTGCTCCTATTTGGGGAGTACAAATGCAGCGTGCTTGAATCGGCTTTTTACTGGGTGAATCCATTTTATTCCAAGAAGAGGATTTCGCTGAGGATTCGCAACTTCGAAACCGGTTCCACAACGACGCCCGAGAAAAAAGACGCCGGAGGCCAGATCGTTTCTCAGAAAATCCGAACACGCGGCGTGCCATCTAAGGTCAACGATCGGGACGGCAACCCAATCGAGATATCTGCAGTCGTCGTTTGGAAAGTCGTCAACACGGCCGAGGCTCTCTTTCAAGTCGACGATTACGAGGACTTCATGGCAGTCCAAAGTGAGGCCGCGCTTCGCAGCCTTGCAAGCCGTCATCCGTACGATAGTCACGATCACGAAGTTTCGCTTCGCGGTTCCACTGGGGACATTTGCGATCAGCTAAAGATAGATATCCAAGAACGACTTGAAAAAGCAGGCGTTATGGTGATCGAAGCGCGTATCAGCCATCTTGCTTACGCCCCAGAAATCGCGGCGGCCATGTTACAAAGGCAACAAGCACAAGCGATCGTGGCTGCTCGTACCAAGATTGTCGAAGGCGCAGTAGGAATGGTCCAGATGGCACTTGAGCATCTCTCACGCGATAAAGTTTTAG
>JANMNK010001161.1:0-5571 GCA_031373875.1 Pirellulaceae bacterium
CTGCATGCCGATTCTCCTCAGCGCGCCGTGGCATCTAAAGAGTACATGTTCCCATTTTCCGCAGTCGTCCAGTGCCCGCAATCGGATATGATTAAGTCGATCGGTTCGACTTTGGTTTGTACGGCATTGACCCGCGACGCAAATTGGATCGATCAATTGACAAACGCGGTCCACATCGACCGCTTGAACATTGGTCCAATTGCAACAAACCGATTGAACTGGCTTCAGCCACACGAAGGTAACTTGACGGATTTTCTCTTCCGCTCGCGTGCTTACCAAGTGGCTGACCTATAAGTTTTCGGTTTTCACGGACGAATAGACAATCCGACGCGGTGTTTGCGCAGCCCACATTCCTTTGCACGAGTCCAAAATGCATCCGTTGTTCGACAAGGATATCGTGGTGCGTGGTGCGCGCGAGCACAACTTGCGCTCCGTCGATCTCACACTGCCCCATGGTGCGTTGATCTGCTTTTCCGGAGTCAGCGGCAGCGGAAAAAGTTCCTTGGCGTTCGACACACTTTATGCCGAAGGTCAACGACGCTATCTCGAGAGCTTATCAAGCTACGCTCGTCAGTATATCGGCCAATTGCCCAAGCCAAACGTCGATTTCATTTCCGGCTTGAGTCCTTCCATTTCTATCAGCCAAAAAGCGACCGGATCCAACCCTCGTAGCACCGTTGGTACGATCACCGAAGTTTACGATTTCCTGCGTGTTCTCTACGCGCGAGTCGGAACCGGTTACTGCCCCAAGTGCAATGTGGCCATTGCGGCACAGACTCGCGATCAAATACTCGCAAAAATCACAACCCTGCCAGCCGATCAAACTGTTGCGATACTTGCCCCGCTGATTCGACGACAAAAAGGAGAGTATCGAGACCTGTTCGACGACCTCCGCAAGCAAGGTTTCGGACGCGTCCGAGTCAACGGCACGATTTACACATTGTCCGAAGTGCCAGCTCTCGAACGACAACTGCGTCACTCGATCGAAGTCGTTGTCGACCGCGTCCAAATTGGCTCGACCAGTCGTCAGCGTATGTCCGAAGCGATCGACATGGCAACACGACTTGGTTCAGGCACTCTCATCGTCGCACCGCTGGCAACACCTTCGACGCCTCAAAAGAAAAACGCCAAGTCCCCACAATCCGAAACTGCCGAAGAAGATATTGTCTTTTCTTGCAATTTCTCTTGCCCAAAATGCGGCTTGTCATTCACTCCGCCTAGCCCTCAACTCTTGAGCTTTAATAGCCCGCACGGAATGTGTGCTCTCTGCCGAGGGCTTGGCCATTTGTATACGTTCGATCCTGAGTTACTCATTCCTGATCCATCCAAATCCATTCGTTCGGGTGCAATCGAACTACTTGGCAAATGGACAAAGATGAGCCGCTGGCATCGCCGCCAAATGCAAGGTGTTGCAGATACACTCGAACGGGACGAAAAAATCGCGACCGGGACTATCCTCACGTCACCTTGGAAAGACTTGCCCAAAGACATTCAAAAATATTGGCTTTACGGGACAGGTGATCGGCATATTACGTACACATGGCGCGGAGGCTCCAAGCCGCTACGATTCGGCGGGAAATTCGAAGGTATCATCCCAGCCTTTTTGCAGAAATGGAACGCGTCGGGAAATCCCATGTACCGACGGATGCTAGAAAAGTACATGCATACGTTGGACTGCGAAGCATGTGACGGGGCTCGTTTGAATCCGCAAGCCCGCTCGATCCGACTTGAATCCAACCTCCCGCGTTTTTCTAAGAAACCGCGACTGTCATTGCCCGAAGTCTGCGATCTGCCTCTCCAAGATTGTCTCGATTTCTTTGCAAACTTGGAACTGACTGACAAGCAAATCCAAATCGCTGGACAAGCCCTCAAGGAAATCCACGCTCGACTCGGTTTTCTGTTGGACGTCGGACTCAATTACTTGACACTTTCACGCCCGGCGCCAAGTTTGTCGGGCGGCGAATCGCAACGAATACGCTTGGCCAGCCAGATTGGTGCGGGCCTGGTTGGCGTCCTTTACGTGCTCGACGAGCCCTCGATCGGTCTTCATCCTCGGGATAACGATCGCCTTCTTCAATCGCTTCAAAGATTGCGCGACTTGGGCAATACGCTAATCGTTGTCGAACACGACGAAGATACGATGCGCGCCGCAGACATGATCGTCGATTTCGGACCAGGACCAGGCGTTCGCGGTGGCTATGTTGTCGCGTCCGGGTCCCTTGATACGATTTGCAAAACGAAGGAAAGCGTCACCGGCGCGTATCTGAGTGGTCGAACGAAAATCATTCATCCCGAGAAACGTCGCTCCGGTTCAGGCAAAAAACTAACAATCGTCGGTGCTCGTCAAAATAATCTTCGCAATATACGAGTCGAAATTCCGCTCGGATGTTTTGTCTGCGTTACGGGGGTAAGCGGCAGCGGCAAGAGTTCGCTAATCACCGACATCTTGACTCCAGTCCTTCGCAATCAACTCAATGGCGCAGAAACGGAAGTCGGTTTGCATGACCGAATAACTGGAATGGAACACCTCGACAAGATTATCGATATCGATCAGAGCCCCATCGGTAGAACTCCGCGCAGCAATCCTGCGACCTACGTTAAAGTCTTTGACGAGATTCGCGATCTGTTCGCGCAATTGCCCGATTCTCGCGCTCGTGGGTTTCGACCCGGTCGTTTTAGTTTCAACACGCCCGAAGGACGATGTTCGGCCTGTGATGGTAACGGTGCCAACAAATTAGAAATGGAGTTTCTCGCAGACCTGTGGGTAACATGCCCCGTGTGCAACGGCAGTCGTTATGGTCGCGAAACGTTGGCAGTGAAATTCAAGGAAAAAACTATTGCAGAATGCTTGGATCTCGATGTCCAACAAGCACTCGATGTGTTTTCGGAACTACCAAAAGTTGCTGGCAAACTTCAGACGTTGCATGATGTTGGACTCGATTACTTGAAATTAGGCCAGCCATCGCCCACATTGTCGGGCGGCGAAGCGCAACGAATAAAACTTGCCAAAGAATTAAGCCGACGCAGCACGGGTCGAACGTTGTATGTGTTGGATGAACCGACGACTGGACTGCACTTTGCCGACATCGCACTCCTTCTGCAAGTCCTACAAAGCCTAGTTGATTTGGGAAATACAGTCGTCGTGATCGAGCATAACCTCGACGTTGTGCAAGCTGCAGATTGGGTTATCGATCTGGGGCCAGAAGGCGGTTCCGGTGGCGGAGAAATCATAGCAACTGGAACGCCAGAAGAAATCGCCAAGCACAAAAAATCCCACACCGGAAAATCGCTCACTAAACACTTGCAACAACAAGCCGCGTTAACGGGAAAGACCAAAAAACAAAAAGCTTCGTCGAACTTTTCGCGCGCTGCCAAGAAAACGACGCATCTGACGGTCGAAGGTGCGTGTCAACATAACCTACAAGACGTCGACGTCAAAGTTCCGCTTGGCGCGATGACCGTTTTCTGCGGGCCCAGCGGTAGCGGAAAAACATCATTGGCGATGGACACAATCTACGCCGAAGGACAGCGCCGATACGTCGAAAGCTTGAGTGCTTACGCGAGACAATTCATCGGTCAGATGCCAAAACCTATTGTTGAACGCATCGAAGGCTTGTCGCCTGCCGTCGCGCTCGAACAAAAGAATCTGGGCCATTCTCCGCGCAGCACGGTTGGCACGGTCACCGAAATCTATGACTACCTCCGATTGATGATGGCTCGTCTTGGTCAAATGCACTGCACGAATTGCGATGCTCCCGTGGAGACGCAGACCATTGACCAAATCGCAGACAACATTGCCAAGATGCCTCGCGATTCGCGCGTATTGCTGCTTGCACCACTCGCGATTGATAGAACCGATGACATCGAAGCACGTTTTGATGACCTTCGCAAACGTGGTTTCGTCCGAGTTCGCATCGATGGCGTAAGTTATACACTCGATAAATTGCCAGCTTTACAGAGAACCACGCAACATCAAGTGCAAGTCGTCGTGGATCGATTGCAAATCAATACCAAGGACCGTTCTCGCATCGCCGATAGTGTTGCTACGGCCATCGATTTAGGACAAGGTGTCGTTCAAATCGCATTGGCCGACGCTTCTCGCGAAGAACTTGAGTGGGAGATTATTACTCACAGCCTATTTCTCGCGTGTCATCATTGCGGTTTATCGTTTCAAGCACTTACGCCACACAGTTTTTCATTCAACTCGTCGCTGGGTTGGTGTAACTCCTGCCAAGGTTTGGGTACCCAGATGGGAACGAACCCGGCCGCTTTGATGGATATGACCAAGTCGCTTGCCGAAGGTGCGATGCTTCTTTGGCCGAACTTGAATTCCCAGCTTTCCACGGCCATGATGAATGCCCTTTGTGCCGCAACAGGAATTCCTGCAAACGTTGCCATGTCGCAACTCACCATGTCGCAACGCCAAACGTTGCTTCAAGGGACTGGCGAACGCTGGTATGACGTTCACGCCGAAGGCATATCGTTTCGTTTCCAATACCGCGGAATCTACCCGGCCTTGGACGCCGCATCCAAACACAGCCCATCGCTGCGTCAACGACTGGATCGATTTGTTGCCGAAGTCGAATGTATGGCTTGCCAGGGTGCTCGCGTTCGACGCGAAGCTGCACGAACCCGATTTCGCGGCTTGACCATCGGCGAATTAGTTGGCATGCCGCTCGAATCGCTTCTTGAAACGACCAAATCCTGGAAGCTCGACCAACGCGAACGCGCGATTGCTGGAGAGATCATTCACGAAGTCAACAATCGGTTGCAGTTCCTGGTCGATGTCGGCCTAGAATATTTGTCGCTCGGTCGAAATGCATCGACACTCAGTGGTGGCGAATCGCAACGCATTCGACTGGCCAGCCAGCTTGGTAGCGGACTGTGTGGCGTACTGTACGTGTTGGATGAACCAACGATCGGTTTACATCCTCGCGATAACCATCGGCTGATTGGCGCTTTGCATCGATTGCGCGATCTCGGAAACACATTGATCGTCGTCGAACACGACCGAGATGTCATCGCGTCCAGCAACGAGATTTGCGATTTCGGTCCGGGAGCAGGGCGTCTTGGCGGGCATGTTGTCGCACAAGGTTCGCCCGAGCGCGTCGGCAAACAGAAAGATTCCGTGACGGGCCCGTTTTTGTCGGGAAGGAAATCCATACCAATCCCGCTTAATCGCCGCATGACGATTCCTGTCGATTCGACCGAGCAGATCGTCCCACCCCTCGGACATTGGCTTACCGTTCGCGGTGCCCGCGAAAATACGCTTCGCAACATCGACGTATCGTTTCCTTTAGGCTGCTTCATTGCAGTCACTGGCCCCAGCGGCAGCGGCAAAAGCAGCTTGATCAATGACATTTTGTATCCTGCCTTAGCGCGCAAACTCCATCGTGCTCAGATCGCGGAAGGAACGTATCGCGAAATCGAAGGACTAGCCAATGTCGACAAAGTCGTTCAAGTCGACCAATCGGCTTTGGGCAATTCTCCTGCATCGAACCCTGCCACGTACTCCGGCGTCTTTCATCTTATCCGTCAACTGTATGCACAACTTCCCGATGCCCGTATTCG
>JANMNK010001182.1:0-2593 GCA_031373875.1 Pirellulaceae bacterium
GAATCACGTTATCCGAGGGGCTTTGGCTGAAGATCGTGGCCGTCACGTTGAGTTTCTGCAACATATCGACCGCGACTTGCTGCGTGAACGTGCTTCGGCTGCCGGTGCCGTCGAGACCAACCACGAGGCCGAAGCCATACAGTTGATTGCTCTTAGAATACAATCGCGTTTCGCTGCAGTTAATGTACTTGGCTTGATCGCTGGCTGATCCGGGCAGAACTCGACCGCCGACGGCAATCGCGCGGCCTTGAGCATCGCGAATCGGAAATATGACGCGATTGCGAAAGAAGTCATATCGTTTGCCGCGCTCATTGCGCCGAACAACTCCAATGGATTCCAGCATTTCTGCCGACAATCCGCGACTCAATCCGCGATCGATTAACCAAGACCAAGATTCTGGTGCAAAACCAATCTGAAATCGTTGAATGCTCTCGTCAGTGAGGCCACGAGACTGTACATACTTGCGAGCCTCGGCCGCTTCGTCGGATTTTGTTAAACATTGAGCAAATTGTTCGACAGCCCAAGCCATTGCATCGAAAAGAGATTTCTTGTCTAAATCCGACTTCGCACCGCGATGCGACTTGGGCTCAGTCTCTAGATTGATGCCAGCGCGTTCGGCTAACATCCGGAGGGCTTCGGGGAAACTAACGCCTTCGCGTTGCATTACAAAACTAAAAACATCACCACCTAAGTCACAAACCCAACATTTCCAGATTTGTCGCTCAGGATTAACTTGAAGGCTAGGCTTTTGATCATCGTGCCAAGGACATCGAGCAACGTAAGCGCGTCCTTGACGGCGCAGCTCCATATAGCTGCCCATCAAATCGACAATGTCGACCGCTGTTCGAACTCGGTCTTTCAGGTCATTATCAATTAGGAAGGACACATTCACTCCTTTGGCATTTCGGCAAAATCGAGGTTTATCCAATGATCAGCCGCAAATACCGTGTCGCATTTTCAGAAAGGCTCAGCCTTTCGCTGTTCGAGTAAACGGGTACGTTTGTCTCGAACCATGTCATCCTTAACACGGGCAAAGAGTATGCGACATCAAGAGCGACTTCGTCAACCTCGATTGACTAATTTTCTCGAATTGTTTCAGATTTCGCAACTGCCCGTTTAGATAGCCTTTTTGCACATTACCGACTTAACTTTATTAATACTGAGAAAATGCATGTCAAACTTGAACAGCGCCCGAGTTCTTTTAGATCCCGCATCTGAAGAACTGCGGTTCTTACCCGAAGGGCCCTATGCGATCGACAACAATCGCTTCTCCTGGGTCGCTATCCAGCACGGCGCTAACGCGAATTTTGGTTCCCTCAATATTTTCGACTTGAGCAATAACACCAACCAGTCTTTTCCATTGCCCGGTCGACCTGGTTTTGCCTTTCCGACGTCTATGTCCAACGTCTTTGTAGTTGGATGCGAACGCAGCTTGGGATTTTATGATGCCAACACCGGCGATTGGCAAGTCTTTGAAGATCAAGTCGATCACGATGTCGAAAATACCATTATCAACGATGGTTTGGTGCATCGATCGAATCTGATTTTCGGCACAAAAGACTTGGAATTCAAAACACAGAAAGCCGGTCTTTATCTGTGGCGAAAAAAAGATCGTAAGCTTATTCGGTTGCGAAACGACCAGATCTGCAGCAACGGCAAAGCGGTCATCGAACAAGTCGACGGAACCGTGTTGTTGTACGATATCGACACGCCAACAAAACAAGTCGCCTGCTATATCATCGACATCGATGAAGGCACGATCGGCCCGCGACAAGTGGCGCTCGATCTGTCCAACCTTCCATTCTTTCCCGATGGCATGACGATGACGGCCGATCAATTGAGCGTCATTATCAGTTTCTACAATCCATCGGCTGCTGAGTACGGCGAGACACGCCAATACCGTTTGTCGGATGGCGAACTGGAAATGACTTGGACGACGCCGGGATCTCCACAAGCAACGTGCCCTCGTCTAATTTCCCACGACGGAAAAGTGCGACTCGTGATTACGACGGCGGTTGAACACATGCCGGCCGAAGAACGTTCCGCTGCTCCGAATGCGGGTTCGATATTTATCGCCGACACTCAGTTTTCGCAGCCGAGCGACGCACCTAAGTTCCGTCACTTCGATATCTAGGCTACCGATCGGGAATCGTATCGGAAACGTTTTGCAATTCATGACGCTTCGTAGTAAACACGCGGATTTCTACGAGTTCGGCGGACGACGAATTTCGATTCGCTTTCGCGCAACCTTGCGCCATCCTGAGTCAACGATAATCTCTTAGGAAAGCTCTTTCCTTTCGCCCTGATCTTGCGGCGATTCGCTTTCGAATTGAGCTATTTCCTGCATTATCTTTCGGACATTCGTCAAACTAGCTCCGGCTACGCTATCGTCGATAAGACCCGCCAATCGACTTCGGCTTGGGTGATGCGACCAGCGATGGAGCAGCCAAGTTGCAACCACTCCAAGCAGACCAACAACGATTCCCCCATAAATCGCCACAGGCCCCTATGTCATTATGTCGGTTCCCAGAAGAATGAATACAACAATCGTAAAAGGTATCAAAAACAGCAACCACGACAAACCAAGAACAAT
>JANMNK010001207.1:0-4249 GCA_031373875.1 Pirellulaceae bacterium
CGTGCAAGTTGAGATAACTTGGCGATCGAGCCGAACCCGTTCCCGGTTTTACGCCAAGATTATCAAGCGAAATGATTACTGCGGGTCGATTGTAACGTTCTGCAATTCGCCCGGCGACAACACCGATGACACCTTGATGCCATCCTGTGGAAGCCAACACTAGTGCAGGGGCGTTGTCCCGTTCGATCTGTTCTTTGGCTTGTTTGGTCGCGGCTAACAAAATACTGCGTTCTAACGTATCGCGATCACCGTTCAGTTTGTCGATGTATGTAGCCAGTGCCTCGGCACGTGATGGGTCCGCTGTCGTGAGGAGTTCAACTCCCAACTGAGCTTGCCCAAGACGCCCGGCCGCATTCAATCGAGGTGCGATCGTAAACCCGATATCGTCGGCATTGAGAGCCTTTTTCTGATCCAATTTTGTGAGAACTAACAAACTGCGCATTCCAGGCTGAGTCGATCGCAACAGGCTAATCAAGCCGTGTCGAACCAGAGTCCTGTTCTCGTCCACCAAAGGCACAACGTCCGCCACGGTTCCCAACGCTGCCAAGCCAAGTGCGTTCATGAGATACTCACGCAGTTCAGGACGAACGCGAGTGGAATTGCTTGCCCGCTGACAAATCGCCCAAGCCAGCTTGAAGGCCACGCCTGCGCCACAAAGTCCTGCGAAAGGATAATTCGATCCGGGAAGACGAGGATGAACGATGGCTGCTGCCTTAGGTAACTGTTCACCAAACTGATGATGATCGGTTACGATCAACTGAAGTCCGAGTTCATTACACAGTTCAGCTTCGACCACAGAACCAATCCCGCAGTCGACGGTAACGATGACTTGGCGTCCTCGTTTCGCTAGACTGCGGATCGCATCGCAGTTGAGGCCGTAGCCATCTTCGAGACGGTTCGGCAGATGGTAAATAACGTCGGCTCCAACGAGCTTCAAACATCCGTAGAGAATGGCTGTCGATGTCATCCCATCTGCGTCGTAATCGCCGTAAATGACAATCGGTTTGTTTTGTTGTACGCTCTGGTGTAACAGGTCGGCTGCTTGGGTAACGCCGGGCAGCAATTCAGGATCGCGCAGATCGGTTAGCTTTGGATCCAAGAAACTTGCGACTGCGGTAGGATCGGTCAAGCCACGACGAACGAGAAGTTGCGCGATGACCGGAGAAATGTTTGCCGCGCGAGCCAAATCGGCGACGGCTCCAACGTCCTGTACTGAAAACCGCCACTTCTTTTGCATCGCGATCCATCCTTTGTGGAAATTGAATCACGGATCCATCCGCTTGCCAATCCAATAGGGCAAATTCGCGTTATCGCGTCGTACGCAGCATCCTGCAAAGCGCAACTTGTAAAAGATACCCGAGTCCCATGTTGGTGGTTCGCAACAAAGGGCAAGGACCTTTTATCAGCTAGTCTCAATAAACGCAGTGATCAAGAAAAAGACAGCTGCGTGACGTGTACGTCGAGTATCGTTCGAATTATTTACGCTTTTCGAGATGAACTGTTACCTTGCGAAGGCGAGGGCAGTACTTGTTCAGCGACAGCTTTTCTCCACCAGGCTTGCGGTACAACGTGTAATTAATATCGCCCGTTTCCTGGCATACGAGGAATACGGTTTCTTTTTTCTTTTTGCTCTTCGCCATCGAAGATACCCTTCAATACAAATTTTTCGAGTTCTTAACGAACCACAGATTATGAGTTTACGAGTGCTTTTTGCCTAGCCCAAGTTAGAAATGATCCGAGCCGTTTTTTGCAGGAAATCTGGTTTGCTAAGCAAAGATTTCGCCCGTGTTCAGCTTGCAAAACCCGACGATTCCTCAGCGTCGCCGTTACAAACGAGAATTTTGTTCGCAAGGATTACGCAAGCAGTCCTTGCACGACACTTCCGTGAACGTCGGTCAATCGATAGTCTCGTCCCTGAAATCGATAGGTCAAACGCGTGTGATCGAACCCGAGCAAATGCAGCAAGGTGGCATTGAGATCATGAACATGGACGGGATCGTTGGCAACGTTGAAACCTAGATCATCCGTTTGCCCATGGACATGCCCCGCCTTGATTCCCCCACCCGCCAACCACATGCTGAAACATCGATTATGGTGATCGCGACCGTCATTGCCACCTTGGACCATGGGTGTTCGCCCGAATTCGCCACCCCAGATGACTAAGGTGTCTTGGAGCAAGCCACGTTGTTTCAGATCTTTGATCAGAGCCGCGCTGGCTCGATCTGTATCCGCCGCGTTCTGTTTGACTCCACCGGTTAGGTTACCGTGCTGATCCCAAGCTTCGTGGAACAACTGAACGAAACGAACACCACGTTCGATCAACCGCCGCGAGAGCAAACAGTTGCGGGCGAAACTGGATTCTTTGGGATCTTTGACGCCGTACATATCCAGAACTTCTTTGGGCTCGGTACTTAGATCCATCAACTCCGGCGCGCTGGTTTGTAATCGATACGCCAACTCGTAACTCTGGATGCGAGCAGCAATCTCGGGATCTACCGATCTTTGTAGCTCGAAATCGTTCAACTTATTCAGAGCATCCAGCGAAGCGCGTTGCGTTTCTGGATCGATGCCCTTGGGATTAGACAAGTAAAGAACGGGATCACCTGCACTTCGAAAGGGGGTACCGCCATACATGGTTGGCAGGAAGCCGCAACCATAATTACTTGCCCCTCCACTTGTCCCTTTGGCACTCGTCAAGACAACAAAACCTGGCAAGTCCTCCGACACGCTGCCCAATCCATAAAGCGTCCACGAGCCGAAGCTTGGTCGACCAAATTGTTGGGAACCGGTATTCATCATGATTTGAGCGGGAGCGTGATTCACGGCATCGGTTTGCATAGACCGTACAAGGCAGATGTCGTCGGCAATTTCGCCAATCGCCGGGAGGACTTCGCTAAGCTCCATTCCACATTGTCCTCGCTTCTCGAACTTGAATTTTGGACCGAGAAGCGCGGAATTTGGATTGATAAAAGCGGCTCGATAACCTTTGAGTAACTCCGCAGGCGGCAACTGCCCATCTCGTTTCGCCAGTTCGGGCTTGTAGTCAAACAACTCCAAGTGACTTGGAGCGCCTGCTTGGAAAATGTAAATGACGCGTTTTGCTCGCGGTTCAAAATGTGGCTGGCGAGGTGCTAAGGGGTTTGCTCTCGGCGAATCCGCGACGATATCCTTGGCCAAGAGACCCGCGGCCGCGATGGACGCTAATCCAATTCCGCATTCATTGAAGAACCACCGGCGGCATAACTGCTGCGGAACATCGTGTGGGACATTTGGAATATGACGAGTTTTGGTCGGCTGTTGGTTTTTCATTATTATCAATTTGCAAAAAGCATCTGTTGAATGTTAGTTTTTGACGATCGTCGCATCGAGATTGAGCAGTACTCGGGATACGAGAGTCCAAGCTGCGGCGTCTTGCGGCGTAGTGCCCGGAGGCAACTCAGGCAGTTTTGCCGGATCTCCAGTTGCCACTTCGCGAGGATTGAGCCAGCCGTCGGCCAGTCGTTTGCGTCGCGACTCGATAAGCTCCGTAATGACATCAAGTTCCCCTGGGTATGGCAATCGAGATGTACACAATTGAAACGCGAAACGGGAGCGACTCAAGTCATCCGCTCCTCCTTCGCGTAATATACGGATCGCCATGGCTTGCGCAGCTTCGACAAATATCGGTTCGTTTAACGAAGTCAAAGCGGAAAGAGGTGTGTTGGACCGCACTCGTCGTGCACAAGCAAAATCACCGTTGGGTGAATCGAATGCGGACATCACTGGATCGGGCATCGATCGTTTTCGGAAAACATATAACGACCGGCGGTAACGGTCCGGCCCCTGAGCGGGTGTCCAGTAGCTCGGATACGTATAGTTGTAGTCCAACACATTTTGCGGGACGGGAGGAATAACGCTTGGCCCGCCTACTTTTTGTGAAATCAAACCAGCCGCCGTCAACACAATGTCGCGAAGCACTTCTGCATCGGCGCGAAAACGCGGACCGCGGGCAAGCATCCGATTTCGCGGATCATTTTCGAGCGATTCATTCGTTTCATTGGAATCTTGCTGGTAGGTAGAACTGGATACAATCAGACGAATCAAGTGTTTTTGGCTCCATTGGTTTTCCATGAAATCAACGGCAAGCCAATCAAGCAGTTCTCGGTATTCGGGGATCGGAGCGCGCGTACCAAAATCCTCGGATGTCTCGACGAGCCCGCTACCGAAAATCGACTGCCAAATTCTATTGACCGCGACTCGGGCAGTTAAT
>JANMNK010000401.1:0-8109 GCA_031373875.1 Pirellulaceae bacterium
GGACTTCGTACCTGAATCACTGCCCGATGAAAAATTCTTTGAAGCAAACCTATTCTTCTTTGGCGGCCTTTGGCTGCGTTCCTCTATTGATCTCTCCACTCGAGGTCCTTCGCGACGACTTGGCGATTGTTTGCTGGAGGGTCGTTTGCTGGGACGGCGGGCCGAGACAGGGATATCAAATGGCGAATCGGAACTGTCCGTACCGATTGGTGCGATATCATCATCATCGGACTCGTAATCAATCACTCCACCCTCGGGATCAAAACCACCCAGCGACTCATCGTCTTCCCAGTGCGGTGCGACTTCCACAAGTGCAGCTTTGTCGAACGTCGTCGATTCAGAATCATCAAAATGATCCTCAAAATGTTCGTCGACGCTCTTTTCGATATCGCGAACACGCTTAGGCTTGGGTTTCGTTTTCTGCGATTTTTCCGGAGTCTCTTTTTCTTCGGACTTGCGATTGTTCTTCGCTCGCCGCGCGATCTCTGCCGCTTGGTACAAGGCCTGAACTTCGGTTGATGTCAATGGGCGATGCATGCCTTCTTCGAGCGTCGCCAATCGCAGCGAAGCAATTGCGATACGCCTGAGCAACATGACCTTGTGTCCCAAACGTGCCAAGACACGACGAATCTCGCGATTCTTTCCTTCGGTCAACGTCATTTCCAAATCGGTGGCCAATTTCCGCACCCGGCGAATTTTGATCGAGTCGACTTTGGCAAAGCCTTCGGCCAAACGAATGCCGCGCCGCATGCGTTGCAAATGGTCTTCGGTGATTTGACCTTGCACAACGACATAATACGTTTTGGGCACTTCGTATTTGGGATGAGTCAATCGCTGCGACAGCTCGCCATCGTTCGTCAATATGATCAATCCAACGCTCGCGCGGTCCAATCGACCGATCGGGAACAAACGATTGTTGCCTGGCACCAAGTCGACCAAACGCGTTCGTCCTTGAGGGTCGCGATTGGTACAAACGACGCCACTCGGTTTGTTCAATGCAAAGTACACTGGTCGAAATCTTCGTAGGGCTTCGCCATCGACGCTAATTTTCGATTTGGCCGGATCGACTTTTCGACTAAGGCTTTCGCATACTTCGCCATCGATTTCGACTCGACCCTGCGTGATGAGTTCTTCGCATTGACGTCGACTGCCAAAGCCCGCTGCGGCTAGAACGCGATTGATACGCTTTTCTGAGTCGGCGTCGGATTCGATGGATTCACTTTTCTTGGAACGTGTCATTTTCTTTTGTGTGCAGTTACTAATAGCAGTGATTGGAGTGCAATAGGGCTCGTGTGGTCGTAGCAAAGCTCACTGAGACGAGTGACCGGTTTTACGGCTCATTCGGACACCTTCCGCAGCAATCGGTGGCGTCGTGATATAGCAACGATGGTCTGCCTAAGACCAAATTACCGGTTTCAAGAACCGGTGCCCCTCACGAAAGGCCGCCCGAGGGGAAAGGCAGACTCCCTAGATTAACTCTGTAGCTCGATTTTCGGCAGAGGCAAAACCGACAATTTCATCGATTTCGTTGATAGATTCAGGCGTTTGGCGACATCTGTCCATCATTTCTCAAGAACAAATGGGTGGAGACACTTGTTTGGAATAAATGTTTAGCGGCTGGAGGGGTACTGATTTGCGAACGGTGGTCGAGCCGTTAGTTCATTGCGCTGTGCTTCCGGAAGCGGATTGGCGAACTCCCTGGGCCTACCTCCGACAACCTCCGGGCCAAGGTCGTTGAGCGGGAATGGATCGAAGGCAACCGCGCGCGCTTTTTGGCGATCGATGCTGCCTTGACCTTGCGCGCTCCATCGCATTGCGTCGATCATTGGGTTTTGACAACCTGCAATCGTTGTCACCAAGAATAGCCAAAGAGATCTTTTCGTGCGGCGCATGCTCAACACCTTAAAACATCAGTCGGGGCAGCCGGTATCAGACTGGTTGGCATGCTAGAGAATTCGAACCGAACGTGTTAGATCGAATTCAGGAATCGAAGCTACTTTTCTGTATCGCTAGCAATTGTAAAGCCTAGCTGTGTCGCGATTGAATGCCGTGAATGGGTGCATAGGACATTTGTCAAGCTTGGCCCAGCATTGAAGCACAAGCTTAAGACAAGACATTAAGTCAAGATACTAAGGCAAAAACATGATGAGTGCGGCGGAATCGGGATCAAGCTGAATTGATGTTTCGAACCGTTCCGCTGGCAATAAAATCGACCCACCAAGCCCCAGTGTTATTGATCCATCGGCGGTTCTGACTTGACCGCTCCCCTTCGGAAACGTGACTATCCGGAATCGATTATCGTTCGGAATTGCGTAGGGTTGCGTGGATTCAAGTTTCTGCAAATGGAACTTGTCACACTCGACCAGGGTCGACAGGCCAGCAGTGTTTGTTGCTTGCGGCTGGCTTATTTGAACAGGCCCTGTCTTATAATCGATTACATCGAGAGCTTGTTGGATGTGCAGCGGACGAGGTTTGCCGTCGGCATCGACTCGATTCCAATCGAACAAACGAAAGGTCGTGTCGCTGGCTTGTTGGATTTCAGCGATCAGCAAACCATCCCCCAAGGCGTGAACCGTCCCTGCGGGAATGAAAACGCAGTCCCCCGCGCTGGGTTGAATCACGTGCAAGCATTCTTCGGTTTTGCCTTCAGCAATCGCTTCAGCTAGTTGTTCGCGATCAACGCCTGCTTTGAGACCGGCATATATTTTGGCATCGGGCGCGGCGTCTACGACGTACCAAGCTTCGGTCTTTCCGAGATCTGGCGGAGTCATTTTCTTGGCATAGGTGTCATCCGGATGAACTTGAACGCTCAAAACGCGTTGACAGTCCAAGTATTTGAGGAGCAGCGGGAAAGAACCCATCTCCGAAGCTTTCGATCCAAGAATCTCGTCCGGAAAGGACTCCACCAATTGACGTAGCGTCCATTCCGACCAATCACCATCTGCAACCACGCTCTGGTCGGCACCGTGATCGACGATTTCCCAACTTTCTGCCCAAATCCCATCCGTGGGGACATGTTTGCCCAATACAGCGGCCAAGCGGGTTCCACCCCATATGTAAGAGCGAAAAACCGGTAAGAATCGTAGTGGAGTATTAGGGACCATTGGGCTAGTTGAGGTTTTCGAGGAACGGAAACTAAGGATAATGAATTTGAACACATGGCCACTTTGACCATACTGTCATAGATGGCTCGAAGAGGTAGTTTACGAGTATACCACACGCTCTCTGTGCATTTCGCATCTTCGCCATTCCTCGATTCCTGAATGATTTTTTGTTAGCCGGCGCATGAACAATTCTCAAAAAAGACGAAAATCCGACGACCTGTTCGAAAAGAGTTCAATGACTTTTGGAGAGCATTTGGAGGATTTGCGCGCCGCCATTGCGAAAAGCGCCATTTGGGTCGGGGTTGGATTGATCGCGGGTTTCTTTTTTGCCAGCTCAATTGTCCGATACATCCAAACGCCCCTGGAATCCGCGCTAACTTCGTATGTTGAAAACAAAGAAATAAAAAAATATGAAACGCTCTTAAGCAGACCACTTTCCAAGGAAATGAAGGATTGGATCATTGCCAACGATCGTATCAGTGAAGACGTTTTTATCGATCGTGACGAGTTTAAAGAGATCGCAGGTTCCGTTGAGTCAACCCACGACGCTGCCTCAAACAGCGAAACATCACCCACCAGCGAAGCGACACCTACGAAGGACCCGATGCCGAACGCGTTGACTCCGCAAAAGGACGAAACGGAGCCCCAAGATGTAGTTGTCCAAAACGATGATCCAGCCAAAAATCCCGGAGTTTCTCCCACTGAGGAAACATCTGTCGCCGCTCCTCTCGCCACGGACATGACATTGCAAAAACCAGTTCCATCTATCCAGTCTTCGGCGATGACTGAATCGACGAAATTGCCTGATCCCAGCAGGCTCGTGTCCATGCGGTTGTGGCGTGCGATCAAGACGAATACGGAAGCTCTTAGTTTGCAAGAGCCATTTATGATCTGGATGAAGGCTGCCATCATCGCAGGAATCGTTTTCGGCAGTCCCGGCATTTTTTGGCATATCTGGGGTTTTGTTGCGGCGGGTCTTTATCCCCATGAGCGACGATACGTTTATTATTTCTTGCCGCTCAGTATTGGGCTGTTTCTATCAGGTGCAGCTTTAGCCTTTTTCGTCATCTTCCAGTTCGTGATTAGTTTCTTGCTAGGCTTCAATGAACGACTAGGGATCGGAACGACACCGCGACTGACGGAATACGTTTCCTTTGCATTGATGCTGCCTCTGGGATTCGGTATTGCGTTCCAATTGCCGCTCGTCATGTTTGTGATCGAAAGAATTGGAATCATGAGCATTAAGAGTTACTTGGCAAACTGGCGAATTGCCGTTGCCGTAATTACGTTTCTTTCGATGATCCTCACGCCCAGCGATGTAGTCAGTATGTTGGGCATGATGATCCCACTCATTGGATTGTATTTCTTTGGCATAGGCCTTTGTTATTGGTTCCCGAAAGGTCGCGGGGTAGGACTTCAAGGCTACGATCCCGCTTGAAATCATCTCCTGAAAAACAAGAATCTGGAAATAAAAAAAAGCCACTTGGAAAATTGATCCAAGCGGCTTCATTTTTTTTCACAAACTCGCGATCCGTTTGCTGGTTCGCGAACTCATGCTGTATCGATTGTCGTCACGCAATTAGTACGAGAAGACCATGTCGGTGCCGAAAACGGTTGCGGTACCGAAACCGCCTTCGTTGACGCCAAGATTCTCTCGGTCCCAAATCCAACGGACTTCAGGACGGAAAACAAGGTTCTTCATGGGGCGATAGTTTACACCGACAGTGTGGTTGTAAATATCAGCGTTCTTGATCCCGTTGACTTCGGACGAATAGTTAAACCACTCAAACCGTTGACCGAGAGACCAGCAATCATTGAGTTGGTAAACCAAATAGTTGATGTTACCAAACGTATTACGAAGACCTACACCAGCAGCATTGTTGGTGAATAGGTAATCGATTTGACTGGTATGTGTCAACTTCTCGGTTAGAGGCGTTGTCAGAATCATGCAATGTACGTTACCTCGTTCTTGGAAAGCTGGATGATCCGAAAATCGTCCTAGAACGCTGTGCAGGCTCACTGTTTGTCCTGTCGCCAACTTACGCTTAGCTCCACCCAGGTAGGCATCGCCGTTATCCTTGAAACCGCTATCCCAACCTTGAACATAGCCGTTCCAAATGGTGGTGTCTTCGTCAACATTATACTGAGCAAGTGCACCAGTATGTGTAAACGGCTGCGCGTTGTAGAACGTGAACTGACGGCTGTAGAAGAAGTTGCCGGTTGCTTGGACGACTTCGTTGCCAATGAGAGTAAAGAATTTACCAACCTTGACGCTCATATCGCCATAAGCAATTTCGCCATACAACTGAGGAATGGCATGGCCGTATGCTCCGCCATTGTCCCAAGGATTATCCCAGTGGTTGTCAGGTCGTCCGAAAGCTTGTGTGTCGGGACCATCTGTACCGTAGATATAATCCATGCGACCACCGAGGCCTAAGCCACGGGAGCCGTCTGCAATCTTCTCAGCGTAGAACCATTGTTGTTGCAATTGGACTCGTCCATCGTAGTTGTTGAAGTTGGCTGGAACGCCATTTCCAAAAACTCCGAGGCCAGCGTTGTTCGATGTGTGGTATCCCACGTTCGACCATCCGCCAACTTTCCATCCGCAGAACAAGCTGGAAAAAATGCCGCCGGAACCCATGCCAGCACCGCCACAGCCGCATCCATCGCAGCCACCGTTGCCATCACATGCACCACTGCCGCCGCAACCACAGCCATTGCCGTTGCCATCGCAGCTTCCGTCTCCGCAGCCACTTCCAATTCCATCGCAGCCATTTGCACCGCGTCCGAATTTCCATCCACCGTCACAACCACCGTTGCAGCCCGAATCGCAACCACCGTCACAACCTGCCGATGATGCAGCAGCGGGTGCTGCTGCCGCTGGAGCTTGTGCTTGAGCATCGCTTGGCGAAGCTTGAGCAGCACCTTCGTCGGTATACGAAACGGTTTGAACTGTTTTGCTCGGCCGGCTTTGCTGGGCGAAGGCTTGTCCCGTAAAGCAGACGCCGGCAATCATTGCGCTGAGCGCTGTTCTAGATATTTTCACGTTCTGGAACTCCTTTCCTGAACTTAACTACACCCGCCTGCTAGCAACAAAAGTTGTTGGAACAAAGGGTGCCCTATCGCAACTACTACATCCCACGTGCAGCCCTACCATGGGCGTACTCCGCACGATTGTCACCTTCCGTATCGACGAACTAACCCAATCGCATTCAGCCCTATTTGGTCATCCCTCATATCTTGCCAAGGCACAACAAAGTGCCGCTGGTACTTCAGATTTAATGATGCTAGACCCGAACATCGGTAACGCGATTTTTGCTAGCTAAAGAAATGGACGCTGCTAGTTGTCGTCCGAAAAGAGTTCCCGAGAAAATTCGTCCGGATCAAATTCACCCAGATCGTCGAGTTGCTCGCCTAAGCCAACGAGTTTCACCGGCAAGCCAAATTGTTTCAGGATGGGGATGACGACGCCACCCTTTGCAGTACCGTCGAGTTTTGCCAAGACAATGCCCGTACAACCGGCAGCTTCGGAAAATCCTTTCGCTTGGCTCAATGCATTTTGGCCTGCGGTTGCATCCAGTACCAGCAAGACCTCATGAGGTGCTCCTTCGATTTGCTTGCTCACCACCCGCCGGATCTTATCTAACTGCTGCATCAAATTGACTTGTGTTTGAAGCCGACCGGCCGTATCCAGAATGCAAATATCGAACCCCTCTTCTTTGGCGCGGGCAGTGGCGCGAAAAGCGACGGCTCCAGGATCGCCACCTTGTTCGCCAAGCACGATGTCGCAACCAATTCTTTCCGACCAAATCTTGAGCTGCTGTACAGCAGCCGCCCGGAAGGTATCGCCCGCTCCTAAGATGACTCGCTTGCCTTGTTGACGAAATCGATAAGCCAACTTGGCGATCGACGTGGTTTTCCCTGAACCGTTGACGCCGACAACCAAGATCACTGTCGGTCCGCTTTCGGCCATAATCAACGGCGATTTTCCGTCTTGGAAGAAATCTCGTATCTCGCTTTGGATGATGGACAATATCTCACTCTTCAACTCCACGCGGCGAGCGCGAAAGTCGCGAGCGATTCGGTCGCGAATTTGAGTCGCCGCAGGACCGCCCATATCCGTTCGAACGAGAATCGCGAAAAGCCTCTGAAGAAAATCGTCGTCTACCAACTGACCTTCGGATTTCCAAAGATCGCGAATATCCGTTCTCAACATACTATTTGTCTTGGACAACGCACCTCGCAACCGACTCAGCCAACTTGTCTTGCCACCTTTCTCCGGCGAGCCAGACCCTTCGGATGTTTCCTTGGTCGGAATCGCGGCTACGTGGGGAGCAGCGTCAGGCTTACTTTTCTTTTTCCAAAACACGGAAACAACTTTCGTTGGTTGACTGGATGAGACGGCAACGATGGGAATTCATGCGTTTTCACTTAGCTGAAATGATAAGTGCTGAAGGTCAAATGCGAAAGCTCTCGTTCCCTCCTCCAATTCTCCATGAACGCATCAAAATTGACCAACTCTCGCTCGGAAACGCGCCGAGCAGCACGAGAACTATCGCATCGCTGTATCGTTCGGTAATAAATCGATCACAACAGTTTTTGAAATATTCGGTCAGCAGTTCGTCAGTCGAGCCCAGATAGCAACATCAATTCAGTTCGATCGTCTCTTGGTAGTGCTCATCCAGTTGCTCAATCTTGGTCTTGCTGCTGCCGCTATCAGCGTGCAGTTCCCCAGTAAGAATTTTAGATAGGGTACTTTGGCTGGCTTCTATCGGACCCACCATAGCCACCCGATCACCTTGTCGGGTTTCTAACGAGATGCCATCCAAAACCGTTTGGTCGCCAAAGGCTTTCGAGATTTTTTATACGCTCAATAACACGGGAATCCGTCGACAAAGAACTAGGTGGGCCGACTGTTTCAATCAGCGTTCGTCGCGAAGTTGTTCTGGTTTCCAGTGACAACTTGGTCAAGGTTTCAGCAGGCTGCAAGCCGGATTGTCATCCC
>JANMNK010001256.1:0-1855 GCA_031373875.1 Pirellulaceae bacterium
CGGCAACCAAGATGCGCTGCCATACTCAACGCTTACAGTGACGCTTATCTCATCACCTTGTTGGGCTTGGCTTACGTTTGCTTGACCGCCGTTCACTTTAATAATCAAGTCATTTAAATTCTTGATACCGAGGGAAATCAGGTTTTTCTTGACCGCTTCGAGGACGCTTGCATTTGTACTACCAGGGAGAGATGCTGCACGACAACCGATTTGAGCGGTCGAGACCAAAGAATTTGAAATTATCAGTGCTCGCGAGAAAACGATCATCGGGAAAATGACCGAGAACAGAAATAACGGTAGAACAATGGCGAATTCGACTGTTGATGCGCCACGGCGATGTTTTTTCACGGAATTTGCAATCATTTGAAAACACTACTATTTTTTTTTGTCCTTTTCCAATCAGTTAACCGAAAAGTCCCTGTTTTCGGAAAGCGATAGAATGGGCTGTCGTCAATTGTTCTAAACGCGCCGGTTTTAGCGGTAATTTTGGCAACGCAGATTAAACCCTGTCGTCTTAATTCGCCGCGCCAGCCTCGCCACCAGTTGCATCGCGTTTGGTTTATCAATTATGAAGTGTTAATGGGAGCAAAGTGCAGATATAGTTCAAGTGAGATTTTACGCCGATCTCATCGGCGACTCATTTGAAGCCCCTAATCAATTCTCCTCAGATACCTATCCCAAGAATACCTCTGTTACATCTCCTGCCACCGATCGATGTCAACTCAAGACCTGCATCGATGCGCGGGTCAATGCCCTTTTAATCGTTTGACTGGCGGATGCTATGTCTTCCTTATACAAAGTCGTAAGCCGCAGTACGATCCGATTCGCAGGTAATGCGTACCCTCCAACTGTTCATGCCTTTAACGCCCGACGCCTGACCGTATACCGCGGGTTGCGCGTTTGATGGCGTTGGCGATCCGGTTCGAGGATTTGTTGCGTCAGGGCGACGTCCGGGACTACGCTGAGATCGCGAGGTTGGCGAATGTGACACGTGCCCGTGTGTCGCAGATCATGAACTTATTGCTGTTGGCGCCGGACATCCAGGAATCGATCCTGTTCTTGGAACCGATTGAAAAGGGACACGATACGTTGCTGCTCAAGCATTTGCAGCCGATTGCGTTGGAGGCGGATTGGGGGAGGCAGCGAGAGTTGTGGCGACGGCCTATTGTCTAAGCGTGAATGCCGATCTGAAAATCCGCCCCCGCTTTTCGTTTCCGCGGCGGCGTACTACGGCTAAAACTGTTATTATCCCGCAGGTTTTGTGCGTTTGGACTAACGCTACTGGCGAACTTAGTATTCTACACGTTCGAGAAAGGTATCAGGTTACAATGATGAACGCTGTAAAGGTTTTCACGGGAGTAATAATAGCAGCGGGAGTCGGATTAACCGTCATGTCCCTGCCAAGTTACTGGCGGTACTCGACAATCGGTCTGGATACCGATCGACTAACAGACTAGGGCATTCGGCACAGTTACTACCGCCTTCGCTGGCCCGGCGACGGAACATTTCGTTGCGGTGGTGGCGCGATCGATTACACACTCGACGAAGAGGACTTGGACCCCATCGACTTAGCCGGACGGTTGCTCACTAGAACCAAGCTAAGTCTGCATCGTCGTGCAACTTGGGGATTTGGGATCTGGAGTGGTCCCGAAGCCTACGACATCAAATCAGGCCACCACGTATCGGCATACTGGATCAGCGTTCCCGCCTGGCTCCCTGGCGGGATATTACTTTGGCTTGCGTTCCTCATCTTTCGACGTGGTGCACGCGAACCTCAACCCTAATGCTGGCACGGGGCGCACTTGGCCCAAGCCATTGGCTTTTCAGTCCAGTGACCAAAGTCGTTAAAAAACTC
>JANMNK010000015.1:0-3942 GCA_031373875.1 Pirellulaceae bacterium
GCACAACCCGCGGCTAGCGCCTTTTGATGTTGCGCTTTGATTTGGATTTCGGGCCGAAGGTCCAGCAATTTACCTAGCCCAGCCGGCAGGGCTGGGTATTGAAGCAAATACAAGGTGAGGGCCGAAGGTCCGGCAGTTTTGCATTCCGGGGATGGCACCGAACTACCAAACGGCCGGGCCGTTGGCCCTATTTTGTCGGTGCGAACGTTTGACCCAGCCCTTCAGGCTGGGCTAAGTAAACGAACAGGGCGTTGCCCTTAAATCCGATATGCGCAACATCAAAACTAGCGCCTTGCGGCTCACTCAACAACACGTCCCTCACTTCTGACCGCACGGCGTATATACTCGCAAAGTGAAAATAGATATTCGCAGACGATCGATCGCGGCGAGAAATTGCTAGCGATCAAAAACCTAGTACAACTTCAAGCAAATTAGAAAAGCTGAGTGAAGTTGCGAAGTTTCTATGATCGGAATGTCACGCTGCGGTGCGAGAAATATCGATAAACTTTTTCATAATGCGTGACTTCGCTATTGGTGATTGCGAGTGACCACGTTAATCTTCTCCCCACGCTAAGCCGAGCATACAAAGTGACGTTGGCACGGATGTCAATAACGTCAAATGCGAGGTCAAGTATGGGGTACAGTGGGCAGCACGGACGCTGCTCGCTTTCCTCATCGCGTTCCTTCCTCAGAGCGCGTTTCTAACAGGATGTTACGAAACTCAATAACCCACCAAACTTGTTTGTATCTATCAAACGCAGCGATCCTCTTGATTGCGTTGTTGGCTGGGTGTGGAACGACTAAGTCGTACACGGCGACTGAGCAGTTATTGATGTCGGATGCTGTCGACTCATCAATTTCCAAGATCGATTTTCGACCGCTCACTGGCCACAAAGTCTTTCTCGATGTAACGTATCTGAGCTCTGCTCGACCAAGCCCCGCCAATCCCAACCCTGCACTCGTCCAGTCCGATTACGTGATTAGTTCATTACGGCAGCAAATGATGGCCGCAGGCTGTTACTTGGTGGATAGCAAGAACGAAGCAGAGTTGGTTTGCGAAGCTCGCATCGGCGCACTTGGCACCGACGGACACGCAGTAACATATGGTTTGCCAGCAAGCAATTTGCTTAGCTCCGCATCGAGCGCTTTCACAGGCACGCCTAGCTTGCCCGCAATCCCAGAAATTTCCTTTGCGAAAAAAGAACTCAAGTCGGCCGCGTCGAAAGTCGCCGTATTTGCTTACACAAAAGACACTCGACAGCCCGTGTGGCAATCGGGCATCGAACAAGCCCGAAGCAATTCTCGCGATACGTGGATTCTGGGAATCGGCCCCATCCAGCGCGGCTCCATCTACACGCAAACACAATTTGCGGGATCGTCGCTTTCGGGAAAGACCTACGATTCCTTCTCTGCCAACGACAAACCAAAACCCGATGCAGTCGATTTTCGTCAAAGCTATTCCTTCGCAAGCGAAATACCCGTCGAACGACCGGATGACAAAGTTGCGGTCAATCCGCCAAGTACACCGAATGCCGTGGTTCCGGCATCGGGAACTGTGCCCGTCGCGCCACCGAAATAGTCAATCCCCGAATTCCATTCGACAGTTCGTCTTTGCAAACGCTCGGACCTTCGATGACACTGTCGCATTCAATGCGTCACGAACTAAGACGGACGCACTGCGAAGTTGCTTGGCATAGCAACTCAACAATCGAGTTGGACTCGGCGGCCGATCAACATGCTTTCCTTGGCTTGCTCAAGCGCATGAATTGCACAAGTCAGATTCTCTAGTCCAGAAACCGTTCGCAACAGAGACGTTACGGCTCGATGAAATTGAGTGAATTGCTGTTGACCAATGGAAAGTTCTTGGTCGAGAGTTTCTTGATGTCGGCCTGCAGCATCGAACCACACTAACGTCGTCGGCAAATCAACAAAGGCAACACCTTTTTCACAACACACTTGAACGGCAGCGGGTGGACGAAACGTGATGGCTTCGGGCCAAGTCGACGGCATGTAAGCCCCACAACTGACTTGCGCCAAAGTCGCAGGTCCATCTCCACGATCAAAAAACCCAAGGCTAAGGACTTGGTAGTCGTGGCATAAAGAGTCAGGCTCCGTCTTGTGTCCGATGCCCTGAACCCAAGTTGGATTTTCACCAACAATGTAACCGCACCAGTCGATCAACTCGACCAACTCCCGATCTGCTCGCGCAGTCAATGAACGAGGACATCGATTCGTGTCGCCGTCTTCGCGTTGCAGGCGTCGATGACAAAACAATAACTTCGGGCGTCCCAATCGCGTAGCAATCAGCTCCTTGAGTCGCAATGTAGCCGGAGCAAATCGACGTGGCAGTTCCGTCATGAACGCAATGCCGGATTGGTCAACGCGTTGCTTGACCATAAACGCAGTCGTCGGACTGAGGTCGACTTCCGCGCCACAAAAAACGGACTTACCGAAATCGCACGCTGCCATAATAGGTGCGATGCCATACCATTCGGATTCCAGAACGAGCACGGCGTCAATGTCGGGCCGCGATAACATCTCGCGGTACCCTTCGGAGCGATGTGCATTGAAATCGTGAGCGATCGATTCCGCCAATGCCGAGACGGCACTATACACAGACCGAACCTCTAAACGATCTTGCATCAAGCGCAATGAAGGCTTGTAACGACTGTTCCAATCCTTGCCTTGGCCGATCAATCCAATCCGAAGCTTCATTCCATCAGCCCTGGCTAGTCCCTAAGTGATTGTTGAATATTCGTTTGGAAAAATTCATGTGGTGAGTTGCTCTTTAGAATAGTTGGATGGCCGCATCACGCCCGAACTGCACTCGTCAATCTAAACACTTTCTTCGAGAATTCGGGAATTTCTAAGCGATCGAACACGAAGCAATTCCAGCCACTGAACCGACGCTCGTCCAGCATTGTTCGGAAAATCCATTGGCTTATTCGGAGTTAAACTGACCAACAAACGTGCACACAGTTTACAACTTTCCGGTTCGGGATGTTACAATACGAGGCAGGATATTCGAAGTTCTGTAAGCTTGATTTATTCTGCCCGCTCGATTCAGCCATTTTTGCATCCGATGACACAGTACTTTCGCCGTTCCGCTTGCCATTCAATCCCCTCCAAGTCTCATTTCCACGTTTATTGCCAAGGAGTCTGTTTCCATGCCGAACCAAATTAGCCGCCGAGAATGCTTGGCAAAGTCCGCTGCCGCTCTCGCATTGTGCGCCATCCCCAGCTTTGCCAAAGTCGCTTTTGGTGCAACCGTTAAGACCAAGCTTCGGTTGGGGATCCAGCTTTATTCCCTTCGCGGCTTTGATCTGGACAAAGCACTCAAGAGCGCCGCCGACCTAGGATTCGAACAAGTTGAGTTTTACAGTGGCATGTTGCCTTTGGATTCTTCGGATGACCACATTGCGGCCGTACGCGATAAAGTTAAAAAACTTGGGATGACAATTTCCGCGCACGGCGTCAATCATTTTGGAAAAGATGCCGCCGCTAATCGCAAGACGTTCGAATTTGCCAAGAAGCTCGGCGTTCCCGCAATTTCCGCCGATCCCGATCCAGAGTCTTTTGGCATTCTGGATGAATTGGTCAAAGAATTCGACATTCGCGTTGCCATCCATAATCACGGTCCGACCCACCGGTACAACAAAGCCGTCGACGTTCTCCGCGCGATCGAAAAACATGACCCAAGAATCGGCGCATGTGCCGACCTCGGTCATTACATCCGTTCCGGTGAAGATCCGGTGGAAGTGATTCGTGTTCTAAAAGGTCGATTGTACGGCATTCACTTGAAAGACTTTGCGGATAAAAAAGACGTTACTAAGGGCGTCATCTTAGGCAAGGGTCATCTAAACGTCGAAGCTGTCGTCATGGCCCTTGAAGAAGTGAACTTCCCAGAGAACGGCGCCTTTTCGCTCGAGTACGAAGAAAACC
>JANMNK010000020.1:0-3106 GCA_031373875.1 Pirellulaceae bacterium
ATGGTACTTTTCAAGAGTCGAATAAACTCGCCGCAATCAAGTAGGTTCCGCTTGCCGAGCGGAACTCGCCGAAGTTTCAACGCCACCGTCTCGTTAACTTCATCAAACGCAAACAGCCCGTTGGCTCCAAATCTAAAGCTCAAGCCGTGAGACCGCAGCATATCCTGCATTAAGTAAGTTCCGCTTGCCGAGCGGAACTCGCCGAAGTTTCAACGTCACCCTCTCGTAAACTTCATCAAACGCAAACAGCTCCGTCACAAAAATTCGAAACCCCAACCCATGGTGCCCCCGCAGTTCCTATTCCCATCACGAACATCTGAATCCCCGCTAAACGCAGCTTAAAGCAAAGCCAATGGGTTGACGCAAAAGGCTTCGGCTTTTGCCTTTCGGCACGCGGAAGCCACTCTCGTGCTAAATTTCTCTGTTTGTTCATTTCACGTACTTCCGAAATTTTCTGCGCCCGGAACGCGGCTTGGTTTGGCCTTGGAATGGTTAGGAATTTAGGGTCTTGCTGAGAAACGACGTAACGAAGTGCTTGACTATGAACTCTTGCTACTCAAAACGATAAGGAGCTTCGATGGGTTTCAAGAAGTACTGGGTGGTCTATGTTCTTTGCATCGTGAATTTATTGTTTGCTGCAAGACTGATCTGGTTGCGCACAAATGCCGATCTGGGATTTCGGGTCGTAACGGATCAGTACACGCAAAGCATTGCCAGTTTAGTTGGTATTGAGGAGGTGAAACTGAGCCACAAATCGCCCGAAGAGCAGGCTGAATTCTGGTTAGCGGAAATCTCCAGAATGGATTCTTCAAAATTTGCGTCTGCGGTATTCGCGGGCCAAGCTTGGATTCTTGACTCGCCTCAAAATGGGTTTATCAACGACCATTTAGTTAGATCTCAGTCTTCGGTTGATCCAAACAAGGGCGAATTGGACACTGAGGACATTGCAAGGGAGTCGGACAAGTTTGAGCTTCGCTGCCGAACGGAATGTCTATCGAAGATCAAGTCCGCGATCGAAGTCGCCCCCAATAATCCCGAATTGCGTCGCATGCACGCGTTGTTGTTGTTTCAGAATCGACTTTTTCAAACTGTATTAACGCCGCGTTCCGTGCAGTGGCGTGAGATTCTGGATTCCTGTATTAAGGCAGATCCCGGCAATGCACTTTACGATTACTTAGCCGCCATATATCTACGAAGTGTGTCAGCTTCCATTGAATTCAAGGACGGCGATTGGTTCACCAGGGTAATCGACGAATCAGCATACGCAGAATCCCAGGCTCGGCTGCAAATTGGCTTGTCGAAACCTGTTTTGCAATTTGGAACACAGGCTTACGATTCCATTCTTGCCTTCCTTGACCAAACAACGCTCCCTCGACATCAACATCAAAGTATCGCGGTCAGTCCAAATATCTCTGGCAGACAACAGTTGCTTTTGCTGTCTTTGATGCGATGGCAATTATCCGAACTCGCAGCATTGAAACGGGAAGGGCGAATCGCCGAAGCTATTCGTTCGGCACGCAAAATAAAGACTGTATCTAATCAATTGACTCGCGAAAATAACTTTGCAGAGTTGGAATTCCTAAAACTAACATTGCGTAGTACGAGTCTTTACAATGTGCTTGATGTTCACAAAGCGAACCCGACAGACCTTGATTCCAGCGAGTTGAACTCGACGGTGGAAGATCTTAAGCATGTTGAGCTAGACATGAAACTTTTCTTGGAAGCCACGCGGCGAATGGGTGAGAATGTTGCGGGAAATAGCGTTATCGAGAGGTGGTGGAATAGGAAGCAAGGCCCAGCGTATAATTTCTTCGCAGTGTTCATTATGACCATATCGCAACGGCTATTCTTCACGACAGCTTTTCTGATGCTAGTTTCGATATGCGTTTTGTATGTGGTCAGAAATCGAGGGTGTCGATACGTTGGCACCATGGAACAGATTGTAATTTGGTGCATGGCATTTTCGTCGAGCTTTGTCTTTTTAGGCGCAGTTCCAGCCGAACTCATAACACTTGAGATGCAAAATAGGCTTACCGTCTCAGCGTTGTGGATAATTTTTTTCGCAGTCTCTTTGTCAGCGACTTATTTGTTGAGTCGATTCGAGCATATCCTTTGGCCACAAATAGTCTCATTGGTTTCCATGTGGCTTTTGCCAATTCTGTGCCTGTTTGTCTTGCCGCAAGAGGCAAATTTGTGGCTTGCAATTGTTCAAAGAATCGAACCAATTTTAGCGGTTTTCGGCATACTCTTGTTCGGGTTCATCGTTTGGCTTTTACTTCGCACGTCGTTTGCTTTTGCTTCCAGTAAATTTCCATCGCGCCAAGGGAAGTTTGTTTTCTTCGGATGGTGTTTCCTGTTGTCGTTATTCATCGCGTACGCTGCAGATGAGATCGTCGGTTTTATGTTCGATCTGCCGACCGAACCTTTGATAGCAGCCAGAACGAGTCAATCACCGTACGGTTTACAGTTACCGCCACAGGAACTGCGGAACGCATTGAAGTTCGATCGTTCAAACTGGGGGTGGGCAATCGTTCAATGGGGATTGCACCAAGGGCCATTGGTTACACCGGTTCTCGCATTGGGGATGTTGTTGGTTTGGTTTCTGATTGTACTATCACAGAAAACTGGCGGCGGGTTTTGGAAAATACTGACTTCTGGAAAGCGGCAATCGCTTTGCATGGCCAGCAAGTCGATTGCATTTACATATTTTGTGGCAATCCTCGTCTTTGCGATTCCGTATTGGCTGTCTGCCCCGGATGCTTACGGTGAAGGCGACAAGTCCTACCGCGAGCATCGTGCTTGGTTTCAGAATCCAGATGCATCTTGGGTGAACCTAGTTGCTACTCAATCCGCGATTCAATCTGATGAAGCATTGATGAGTCGCTTCCAAAACGAAGTCGAAATGAAGCTTAAGCAATTCCAGAGTGAGTGACCGTTGCGAAATTATTCAGGCATGCCATTGAAACTTGGGGTGATTAGCGCGAAGTGGTCGGTTAGTCGCCTATTTTCCTTTGGTTATAGCCGTGTTGGGTAATTGCTTTTTGTGGGGTTATTTTTTGGTTTGGTTAAATTGTTCGCTTCGGATGTTCCCGCTCGGCAAGCGGGA
>JANMNK010000083.1:0-2339 GCA_031373875.1 Pirellulaceae bacterium
GTCTCGTTTCAAATCACCAAACGTCCCTCGATAAAAAGTAGGGATAGTTTACTAATCGTTCTGTCGCAAACATTCTCAAATGAAATCGGAGGAAAGCCATGTCGACCAACACAACAACCAAGAATCCGACCCCTCGTTTAACCCGCATCGTTGCTTTTGCCGGTTGCGCTCTCGTGCTGGGTGCAGGAGCTCTCGGCTTGTGGGCGACCGTGGATCGCAACTGGGAGCAGGCGTGGAAAGACCGAATTCGCGTTGAAACGCCTCTCGGTTCCGAGAAAATCTACGTGCTTTCTTGGATTGATCGGAACTGTGAGTTTTTGCCTCACGTCGATGCCGTTTGTGACGACATGTTAAACCATATCCCAATCGTAGACCTTGCTGGCGTCCAAGAGTCTGCTGTATCCTCGTATTTAGTGATTACGGTGCGCCGAAATGACTTAGCCGCAGGCGACAGAGATCATATGAGGGTCTATTACTTCTTTGACGCAAATGATAAGGTCGTTGGCCATTACTACCTGCCTTTCCATGAACTTGCTCGGTTTGAACATGCATACCAATTGCTGGCCTCCCGATAGACTGCTAACCACGAGAGCGACAGAACACATTAAGGATTAGACGCTGTAGCGGTGCGTGGAGACAGTGTGGTGGTGAGTTAGTTTCGGTCGGTTGCGGCGTTGAGAAAGTTGTGCTTTCTAAATTTGTAGTCAAACAAGTAGCACATCGTATTGAATTTGCCGAGGTCGAGTACGAGAATTTTCATAGTACATGTCCTTTAGGTTTGAGGCGGAATAAATGTGACTGCCAGGTTGCACTGTCGTGATCACGGGTCTGAGTCGCCAGATTTTATTCAAATGGCTCCCACCCCAAACCCCAAACCAGGAACTTCATGGATTCTTTCGGCGGCATGGAAGGTGCATCGTGAAAGTCGCGGCCTATCAAGCTCCGTTAATTGCGAGTGGTTCGTTTGAATCGCTCAGCCTCATTCGTCGCCAGATTGAGCGGTGTGAGGCTGAATGCGTTGAGATTCTGTGTTGCCCGGAAGCTATTATTGGCGGATTAGCTGACTACGCAGATGACCCCTATGAATGTTCGATTCACGTCACCAGCGGTCAATTGAACGATGTGTTGAAACCGCTTGCCAGCGACACCGTCACTTCGATTATTGGCTTCACGGAGCGAGGGGATGACGGGCAACTGTTCAACGCTGCCGCAGTGTATCACAAGGGCTCGGTACTTGGTGTATATCGCAAGCGGCACCCAGCAATCCGAAGATCCGTTTATGCGGCCGGCGACGAGGCTCCCGTTTTCCAACTCGGCGACTTCACATTCGGAATCGTGATCTGTCTAGACACCAGTTACATCGAACCCGTGAAAAGCATGGTTGCGTCCGGTGCGACGGCGCTGTTTGTACCCACCAACAACAGTCTCCCTAAAGAACGAGAATGCGCGGACTTGCCGGCACAGGCTAGGTACGCCGATATTGCTCTGGCTGTCGAAAATCGCGTCTTTGTAGTCCGTGCTGATGTTGCTGGGCGTAATGAATCGCTGTTGTCCTACGGTTCGTCTGAGATCGTAGATCCGAGCGGTGTGGTGTTGCGGTCGGCGAAGACGCTCAACAACGACCTGATCATCGACGAGATTGAAACGGTGCCGTACAAACGGGCCACAACAGAGACGATTGCAAGGCGGTCTAACAAAGCGGTCAACCGGAGCCGCCGATCACGCGGTATTTGAACTCATACTTTTTTGGCGGCGGTCCGGTTACCGCCGACGTTGAACTAAGCCGACTGCGCTTGGTGTCTGGCGTGGCGTTGGAATATGGGCGCGCGCTAGCGACGACATCTTTGAGCTGCGCGGCGATGCGTTGTGTTGATTCTTGGCGATGTGAGCGGTGAGCGGATTCTAGATGCGGGATGTGGAAAATCTTTGGAGCTTAACACGCATTCTGCTTGAGCCAAGTCCACTTGTGAGACACGGTTGAGTTGTACGACCTGATGATGGGTCGTGTTCGATTACTTAACTTGTCCGAGGAGACTTGTTCTATGACCCCTTATGATCGCCGTCTCAGTCCGTATATCAATCGCATGGCCCAGGACATGCAGATTCGCAACTTAGCCGCCAGCACTATCGACTCTTACACTTGGCATGTCGATAAATTCTGCGAATTCGAAAAAACTTGCCAACTCGCATCTGGATGGATACACTAACTCTCCGTTGAGCCGTCGCAGCACAATTGGCGTTCGCACGCCACTTGCATCGATTGATCGTACCGCTCCGTCGGCTCAATTCAACGCCCAATCTATACGTCGGGGATCAAAAGTATTCCAATGGGGCAAACA
>JANMNK010000142.1:0-2330 GCA_031373875.1 Pirellulaceae bacterium
TCCTCAAGTCGACGTGAATCGCGGGCCCGGCCAATGGCAGACTTACGATATTATTTTCGAAGCACCGCGTTTCGAAGGGGATAAACTGACGAAGCCCGCTCGCGCCACAGTGTTTCACAACGGAGTATTGGTTCATCACGCTCGTGAGTTCATCGGCCCGATGGCCCACCAACAAGTAGCACCCTACGTTCCTCATCCGCCAACTGGTCCAATCGTTCTCCAGGATCACGGCAATCCCACACGATTCCGAAATGTTTGGGCTCGCGCGCTTCGCAATGAAGTCATGCCTTGGATTGAGCTCAAAGGCGGCGAAGGTCCGGGCAAAGGCAAAAAAGTCGTGCTGATGGCCGGCGATCAAGAGTATCGCAGCGAAGAAGCATTGCCGATGTTGGCTCAGATTCTGTCAAAGCATCACGGTTTCGACTGTGTGGTCCTTTTCTCAATCAATCCAGACACCGGTACCGTCGATCCAAATTACGTCAGCAATACCCCTGGCCTGCACCACCTCGACGATGCCGACATGTTGGTGATGTCGTTGCGCTTTCGGCAATTACCGGATTGGCAGATGAAGCATATCGCAGATTTTTACGATCGCGGCGGAGCGATTATGGGACTGCGAACGTCGACGCACGCTTTCCAATATCCGGGCGATTCGCCTAGTGAATACAAGAACTGGAGTTTTGATAATCGCGATTGGCAGGGTGGTTTTGGTCAGCAAGTGCTCGGCGATACTTGGGTAAGCCACCATGGCAATCATAAAGTCGAAGCGACGCGAGGCATTATTCGGGATGCGGCAAAGAACTTGCCAATCCTGCGTGGCGTTGAAGATGTTTTTGGACCCACCGACGTTTATGGAATCGCGCACCTTCCGGCTGACGCTAACGTGCTCATGGACGGCCAAGTACTCACGGGCATGCAACCGACCGACCCGGCGGTCGATGGTCCGAAAAATAATCCGATGATGCCGATCGCTTGGACGAGGATTCACAAGACCGAAAGTGGCAAAGAGTGCAAGATTTTCACGACGACGATGGGCTCTTCGACAGACTTAGAAAACGAAGGGCTGCGCCGATTGTTGGTCAACGGTGTATATTGGGGAACAGGTCTCGAAGATCAGATTCCTGAGAAAGCCAACGTAGAAATCACAGGCAAGTACACTGCCACGCCATACGGTTTCCAGAACGAGCCGGGATATTTTTCAAAGCAGCTTTTGGCACCGATCGACTACCTGCCTAAAGAGTAGTCTGCGGTGGGCAGGTCAAGCGTGTTCGATCTGTCATCGACGAGCATCTTCTAGTCCGGCGTCATGCATCGTACATGTCGCCGGACGTTTCGTTTGACATTTCTGCTACGGCAGCAGATTGAGCGGCAAGCTCGTTCCAGAACGAAACGTATTTCGTATGGTGTTTGATGTAGACGGGATCGAAAACGGCGCGGCGTAGTTCCTCGCGTTGCTCAACGAACTTGGAATAGTCACGAGGATCATCAGGCTGGAACACAGGACAAGGCCGATCGTAGACGATCGTCGCCCCTTTGTCGCCTTCGGTGTGATAGCGGGACATGCCGATAACTCGGTCGGCAACGTAAATCGCTTCATTCAGTTCATGTGTCACGATGATGATCGTGTAGGGCGGCATTTTGCCTTCGCGTTTTGCTTGCAGGTTTTCCTGATAGAACCGAAGCAGCATGACCTGCAGGTCTTCGCGAGTCGTTTCGTCCAATGCGCCGAATGGCTCGTCGAGCAAAACAATTTTCGGTTTTAAGATAAAGGCTTGAGCGATTGCTACTCGTTGTCTCATTCCTCCGGACAATTCAGCAGGATAGCGTCCGTTTGCAAGTGACAGGCCCACGCGGTCAAGGAATTGCTGCGCTTCACGAAAGTGCAACTTCCTTTGGCGTAAGAAATATCGCAAAGTAAAAATGCGATGAAGTAGTGACATGCCATCGACCGTCAATCCGAACGCGACATTTTCCTCGGCCGTCATGAAATCGTACAAGGAGTAGTTCTGGTAAACGATGCCGACGTTTCTTGAGGGCGATCGTATTAGTTTCCCGTCAGCCAGAATTTCGCCTTCATCCGTTGGGTGTGTACCCAATATCGCTTTCAGCAACGTACTCTTGCCGCAGCCGCTGGGGCCTACAATCGCAACGATTTGTCCGGGAGCAATCTGCAGATTGACGTTGTACAAAACGCGGTTCTTGCCGAAGGTTTGATTTACATCCCGAACTTCAAGAGCAAACATGTTTCCAGGTCCTTTAATCGGCAGAGCTTTGTGATTATCGAAATGCAGAGTGAATTAATTACTCACCAAACCAAGGGCAAAGCCGAC
>JANMNK010000183.1:0-4501 GCA_031373875.1 Pirellulaceae bacterium
TGGTCGGCGACTTGGCAAGTATGATCACTTGATTGTGTGGACCCGACCGCAACGTCCGACTTGGATGGACGAAGAGACTTATCGGAAAATTCCTGAGACACTCGTGTTGCGAGAAATTCGCTTCAACATTGTCGAGCCGGGGCGTCGTACGCAATCAATCGACATCATCACGACGCTTATCGATGGAGATGAATTCACCAAGGAAGACATCGCCGAACTTTATGGCTTTCGCTGGAATTCGGAACTATTCTTCAAAGAATTGAAATCCACGTTGCGATTCGATCATTACAGTTTCAAACGGTTTGAAGCTGTGTTGGGCTGGACTGAGTCGGTCATCACGGCTTTTCTTTACCTCGAGTATGAGCGAGCGAAACACATCAGCAATCAATCGCTCGATAAAAAGGAAAGGCAGTGGTGGATGATTCAGAGATGTCACGGTCTGAGTCAAGCATTAAAGACGGCGATTAAAAAGCCGGAGCTGAAATATCTCCACGACCGCTTACAAACGCCCGGCGGGATCGCGAAACTCAAAAAGCAATTGCTTAACGCACTTCCATACGGAATACAGGATGGCCGCATGAAACATGTTAAAATAGCGCAACATCAAAAGGCGCTAGCCGATCTTCGAGATGGTACAGAGGAAAATCGGCTAGCGCCTCAGGCTCATAAAACACTTTACTTACATGTGGATTAACTTGAAAATGCCAGCATGAATACCGGCGATCAGCCAGAAGTGTCGACTTTAGTCAAAAATACAGTTCTGTTTCCGAGGTCATGCAAAATGTCTATACGTTCGATTTTGCACCCGAAAACGCTCAACCCATCCCGCAAAATTCAAGTGACATCATTGCCTCATGTCTATTTCAAGAAGAACAGTTCTCTGTGGCCTTGGCGCATCGATTAGCCTTCCTTTACTAAACCCAATGATGCTCGCAGCTCAGCCGCACATTCGAATTTCAAAGCTTGGGGACGCTTATCTCGACACTTAGATACAGAATTCGTCGTGCCCGTTAGTTGTATTCGGTGTAGTTGCGAAACGCGGCCTTTGCTTCAGCATCCGGATTGTGGGATGTTAGGGCGGGACCAACCAAGAGTGTGTTGCTTAATTGCAAATCGTGTGTTGCATACAGCTTCCACGTCTTGCCGTCGAAAGAACCGAATGCCGAGAACTGATTTCCGCGACGGGCGACGCGTAGCCAAGTATTGGGGTACGACGCTGGGAATTCCGGCGTAGCGGGCGGCAATACTGCCGGATAGATCGCTTGGCAATTTGCGCCGGCCGAAGCACGATACTGCATTTCATAAGCCCCGAGGTTGTTGTTGCGAGGCTGGTTGTCGGCAAAGACGACCAGCATCAAGTGAGCGCTGTTCGAAGTCAGCGCTTCGCGAATCATCAATCCCGCCTTCGTGTACAAATGAGCGGGCGTGAAACTCGCCAAGCGAACTGCGATATCGAAGTCACCCGTTTTCTCTTTAAATACAAAATGAAACTGGTCCTCGCTTTCCCAGATATCAATGCCGCCAGCGGTGACATCCCAACCCGTATCAATCGGCTTGGCCGAACCAGAAATTATGGGCGATCCGACATCGAGATTGGCAAAACCCGAGGTTGACTTCGCGGCTGGTTCGCTTGCTACACTAGATGAATTTGGTTTTGTCATATTCTTTGGCCTGATGAAATCAACATGGGCGATTCAAAATTCGATGATCGGTCTAGAAGCATAGCACGAGATTTTGCTTACGCTTCCACGTCAATTCGGAAACCTTCGCGTTGCTCGCGGCTGATCATGGCGGTGGCTTCTGCATCGTTCTCAAAAATTTCAGCCTTTGGGTCCCAATTCAGTTTTCGCTCTAGCCGCATGGCGATGTTCGCGAGATGGCAGAAACTAGCGCTGCGGTGTTGCGATTCAACATCGCTAACGGGAGTGCCGCCATCGCGTATACAATCAAAAAAGTTGCCCATGTGATTGCCCGGTTTCTTGCCGTGGTAAAGTTTGTCAATTGCATCCTGGAGCCACTGCGGACCTGCACCGCCTTCGGGCCCATCTTTGGGAGCTTCATCGTTGCCCCAATCGTTCTTGCTGATCTTGTGCGCGACGCCCAACTCTTCAGCCGGTTTGCCGGTTAGACCACCGCGATTGACGCGGATTTTTCCTTTCGCACCACCGATGATCAATTCGTTGTTTCCTGAATAGAGTTTTGCAGTATGTCCCCCTTCGAACTCAAAGTTGCAGTCGAACTCGTAGGCGGAGTTAAATCCATTATTGACTCTTCCAAATGTTCCTTTGCCTTCGATCGAAGTCGGTCCCGAACCTGACATTCCTAAAGCCCACAATGCGATGTCGCCATGATGTGCCCCCCAGTCGGTCACTTGCCCGCCACCATATTCGAGCCACCAACGATAGTCGAAGTCACCGCGTTGAGGACAATAGGGAACAACCGGTGCCTGACCAAGCCATCGATCCCAGTCGATGTACTCCGGCGTAGGTATATTCTCAAATGGACCACCCTTTTCTCCTTTGCCGATACCGATCAAGCAATGAAGTTTTTCGCCAAGCATACCGCTTTGTGCAATAGCGACGGCCTTTAGAAATACCTGCTCGAATTCGCTACGTTGCTGTGTGCCGACCTGAAAAACCTTGCCCGTCTCCTTGGCGACTTTGCAAATTTGCTGACCCTCGCGAATCGTCAGCGATAGTGGTTTCTCGCAGTAAACATGCTTGCCCGCTCTCAGCGCATCGATCGCGATCTTGGCATGCCAATGGTCTGGCGTACCTATGGTAACCGCATCGATATCGTCCCGTGCGATGAGTTCCACGTAATCGTTGTCGATGGTGCAGTTGCCTTTGTAACGCTCGGCAAAGAATTCTGCGTTGTGTCGATTGACATCGGCGACAGCAACCATATTCCCCAGCTCGCCTGCAAGATGTCCGACGAGAGCACCACGTCCAGGGTGATTACCGCCGCCGGTATACCGATTGACGTAAATGCTGGTCCCAATTGCCCCGACTTGGATTCGATCGTTTGCCGAGCCAAATCGCGAACCGCCAAGCGCGCTTGCTGGCACAAAATATGGAGCCGCGACAATTGAAGCAGCGGCGGTAGCTGCGGTCTTGAGTAGCTGACGTCTCGACGCGCTGTTTGCTGAAGTGTTCGTCTGGATTGGGAAGCCAGAAGTTTGCATGGAATTATCCTTAGTAATCAATTTGTTTGAGTTCGCACTTGTGAAGATTGCCTTTTTGCTCAAGGCACGCCGTCGTATTTGTCACTGTGCAAAATGGGTGGCGATCCATTAGAGCGAATTAGAAGTAATCCAGATTGTGTTCACTCTTTTGACGGCTTGATCTTCAACGAACAGTTGGCAATCCAATAAGTTCGGCCAACTTCGGTGGCGAGATTCGTAAAAGTAATTCGCGATTTCTCGTCATCCCACGGGCCTGGGAAAGTAAATTCCTCTTGCGTCCATTCGGAGGAAATCGAAATCTCTTTTTCCGTAGAGTGTTCCCATGGATCGTGATCTTGCATGCAGATCGCTTTGATGACTCCGCTTCGATTGGATTTGATCCAAAAAGTTAGAACGTATGACTTGTCTTTTTCAATGTGCAGACCATTCTGATACATCTGTAGTCGCCATGGTTCGTCTGCGATCGCTTGCACCTCAATGCGTATGGCCGACTCACCTGTCGGGCCTTCTTGAACATTTTCGATCTTGGCTGTCACGCCGTTCTGTTGTTCGATCTGCCAGTTGTCGCTGCCTTTGGCGAAATTGCCGTTTACTAACATTTCAGTGGAAGGTTGATTGTCCACCGTGACCTTCGTTCCGTTTGACTCGGAGGCGTTTACAATGTCGTAGCAGAAAATTTGATCTTGGGATCGGATATACAGTTTCCCATCGGCGATTACAGGGTGAGCCCAGCTTGGACGATTGCCGCTACCTGGAATCTTGAAATGGCTAACAACTTTGTATTCCGCAGGGTCTGCTTTAGCGAGGGCAAACTCTCCATCCTGAAATTGCATGTAAAGCATATCGCCTGCACCGATGACAACCGTGGAACCGCTGCCCGGTCCTCGACCTTTCCACTTGACTGCGCCAGTCATCAAGTCTGCACAAAATGGCGTGCCTCCATCCCCCGAATCACCGTAGAGGTATTCCCCAATCAATATGACGCCACCGTGTTTGTTTTCTAATTTCTTATCGAGCCCATAAATTTCTTTTACAGTTACCGCGCCGTTCGAACCCGCTATTTGTTGCAGCAATGCACCACCGCGGCCATAACCTACGGTGAAAAAGACGAGATCGCCGCGAACGATTGGCGTTGGGATGACTGCTGTTGTCTTTTCGATTGGATATGACCAAAGTACCTTGCCGTCTTTGGCTGAGACTCCCAAAGCTCCACTTCCCGTTGTCTGAACGTAAACTCGATTCGGTCCGACTTCCGAAATCACGATCGATGCGTGGCCAGCACCGATATCTCCCGGTCGGGTTGCTTTCCAAATCACA
>JANMNK010000282.1:0-1579 GCA_031373875.1 Pirellulaceae bacterium
GAAATGTGGGTGCGACTTGTGCCCACTGGTGCGCAGCAGGTGAACTTGGCGACGTTGTGTTGTTGGACATTCCTCAAACCGAAGACATGCCCAAAGGTAAAGCGCTTGATCTGATGCAGGCCTCTCCCATTATGGGATTCGACTGCTTTGTGACCGGGACTACGGATTACGCTGACACTGCTGACAGTGATGTTGTAGTGATTACGGCAGGCATTGCTCGAAAGCCTGGAATGAGCCGCGATGATTTGTTAAGCACCAATGCGAAGATCGTTTCGAGCGTGGCGGAACAGGTCAAAGCGACCAGCCCAAACGCGGTTGTGATTGTCGTTAGTAATCCTCTCGACGCGATGGTTCAACGGGTCTTGCAAGTCACGGGTTTTCCAGCAAATCGAGTCGTTGGACAAGCGGGCGTTTTGGACACTGCTCGATACCGCACATTTCTCGCAATGGAATTGGGTGTCAGCGTCGAGGACATCTCCGCACTCTTGATGGGCGGACACGGCGACACCATGGTGCCCGTTCCAAGCTGCACCAGCGTAGGTGGCATCCCTGTAACAAATTTTATTTCCGAAGCGCGTCTGAACGAAATCATTCAACGCACGCGAAATGGCGGCGCAGAAATCGTATCGCTGCTTAAGACCGGTAGCGCTTATTACGCTCCGGCTGCTGCTGCCGCTCAAATGGTCGAAGCTATCGTCCGCGATAAAAAACGTTGTATCCCTTGTGCAGCTTTCTGTAATAAGGAATACGGTGTTGGCGGCTACTATGTCGGTGTCCCTGTAATCTTGGGAACGAACGGTGTGGAAAAAATTATCGAAATCAAGTTGACTCCAACAGAGCAAGCGGATTTCGCAAAGAGCGTTGACGCTGTAAAGAGCCTCGTTGCTACCATGGAACAGTTGTTGAAGACGGCTTAAACCGTCCAATCGGCGTCAAAGTCTGGGATTGACTCGCAAACTTTGACCGCCTAAAAACCGACGTGCCTCACTGGATGTGAAGCACAGAATGCTGTCAATGATATCGACAACTTTCTCGCTACTCTAAAGCCAACAATCCAGCCGGAGAAACTATGAATCGGCTTGAATCCTATTTGGTTCGGAGCGAATCGCGAACTTCGGTGAACATCGCCGAGCCCTCCGATGCTTCGTTTCAAATCGACCTGACCTTTGCTCACCGATTATTCGTCCCAGAATACTACGAGCCCGGTTACCAATACCCGTTGGTGATTTGGTTGCATAGCGACGATAGCAGCGAATATGAATTGGATGATGTAATGCCGCAACTAAGCCTGCGAAACTATGTCGGGCTCGGCTTGCGCGGTACGCGTTCAGGTACCAAACGAGGTCGCTACAAATGGAGTTTGAATGCAAACTCGCTCGCCCTCAACGAAGAAATGGCTTTTCAGTCGATTACCCAACTCGACAACACGTTGTCCATCCAAACCAAGAATGTGTTTCTCGCAGGATACGGCAAAGCCGGTAGCGTGGCCCAGCAGATTGCACTTCGGCATCCTGAAAAATTTGCCGCCGCAATCTCGATTAACGGTCGATTCCCTCAAACACCCAAGTGCTTGGCTCGT